>CANFOP010000116.1 GCA_947448685.1 Chitinophagaceae bacterium
TATACCAGGCCTTAGCAGCATCTTGTTCTAACACCCCTGCAGATTCAATGATATCGATGAATGGCCCGCTGCTTCCGTCTATGATAGGGATTTCAGGCCCATTCACTTCAATCAGGCAGTTATCTATGCCCATTCCGACCAATGCAGCTAAAATATGTTCTACGGTACTTACTTTTACTTCATTTTGTTCCAAGGTGGTACCTCTTGATGTATCGGTAACAAAATCGCAATCTGCTTTGATAGCAGGTGTTCCGGGTAAATCAACACGTTGGAATTGAAATCCATAACCCGGGTTTGCGGGTTTTAAAGTCATATCTACGTTAATCCCGGTGTGTAAACCTGTACCCGATATGCTAACTGCATTTGATATAGTGTGTTGCTTATCAGGGTTGAAATTCTTATCCATGCGACATTTGAAATTTTGGCAAAGATATTCCAATTATTTCAGTCACAAGCCTACTTATTAAGTAAATTAATCAGGTGTCTTTCTGGAGTTTTTTTACTATAGTTTCCAATTCAATTAATCTTTTTTCCAGTTCGGGGAGATTTTTCACAACAGCCTGGCTTCTGAGAAATGCTCTGAATTCATTTGCAGGATAACCTGTTAGAGAGGTATTGGGTTTAGTGATTGTTTTCACTACTCCTGATTGACCATTTATTTTGGTACCATCTGCAATTTGCAAATGACCGGCAATTCCAGCTTGACCTCCAATCATTACATTTTTTCCAACTTTAGTGCTGCCGCTGATTCCGGCTTGCGCAGCAATGACTGTATTGTTGCCTATTTCAACATTATGAGCAATCTGTACGAGATTATCGAGTTTTACGCCTGACCTTATAAATGTGCTGCCAATGGTAGCTCTGTCAATGGTAGTATTGGCACCTATTTCAACATAATCCTCAATTACCACATTGCCAATTTGAGGTACTTTTTTATAAGTGCCATCATGTTGTGGCGCAAAACCAAATCCATCGCTTCCTATCACGGTTCCTGCATGTATTATCACATTGGATCCAACGATGCTATTGTGATAAATTTTTACACCCGGATGTATGATGCTGTTTTGACCAATCTGAACACTTTTTCCGATAAAAACTCCCGGGTAGATTTTAGTTCCCTTCCCGATTTTAACTTCTTCGCTGAGGTAGGCGAATGCACCTATGAAAACATCCTCTGCAAGTGACACGGATGAATGAATATAAGATGGTTCTTGAATACCGGACAATTGCTGAACTTGCATCTGTTGATACATGTCAAGTAAGGTTGCAAATGCTGTATAAGCATCTGGTACGCGAATAATCGTAGCCGTTAGTGCGCGTTTGAGTATAAGCGCTTGATTAATAATGATGACAGATGCCTTTGTTGTGTATAGGAATTCTTCATACTTCGGGTTGGCTAAAAAAGCCAATTGGCCTGTTTGGGCTTCTTCTATTTTACCAAATGAACTTACCGTTACTTCTGCATTTCCTTCAATACTTCCATTGATGAGTTGTGCTATTTGAGATGCGCTAAATTGCATATGATATAAGTATGGTTATTTATTCAGGATAACAAATGTAATGTTTTTTCACAGTGCCTCTCATGTTTTCATTGATGAGGGCGTTATCAACTTCGGTGATGTCTTTTATGTTTCCGTTTTTAAACAGGATTTTGATATGCTCATTCTCAATATTGTAAGTACTGCTGGAGGCTTCTCCAGTGTATACCAGCCAATTGACATCTTCCTCTGATACATTCAAGTGTGAAATTGTTTTTTTCTTAAAAGTCAACAGTTCAGACTCGGTTATTGGAATGTTGCTGTATTTTATTTTTAATAATTTTCTGTTTATAATCCCGTTGCAAAGCAACGCTAAAACCTTGTCATCATGTCCGCACCAGTTTTTAATTGCCATCATAACGTCATAATCATCTATGCTGCAAAACTCCTCCATTGTTATCGCAGATGAGTTTTGGTGTATGATTTTATTGAGTGGTTCCTGGCATTTGGCACCAATAAACTTGGCGCGTTTGATTATTTTTTGAAGCATTTGCTCAGCAGAAAGAACGGTCTTATGAAGATATACCTGCCAGTACATAAGTCTCCTTGATACTAAAAATTTTTCAATCGAATAAATTCCCTTTTCTTCTATCATCAATTCTCCATTATACACTGTGAGCATTTTCAAAATTCTGTCGTATCCGATAACCCCTTCATTCACGCCGGTAAAAAAACTGTCACGTGTCAGATAATCCATTCTATCTACATCAAGTTGACCGCTAATCAACTGGTGAAGAAACTTTTTTGGATATTGATTTGTAAAAACATCCAAAGCCATTTGAAGTTTACCATCAAAGTCCCTGTTGAGTTTGTTCATCAATAAAAGAGACAACTCTTCATGATGAAGATTTTCTGCAAGCACATGTTCCAATGCATGAGAAAAAGGGCCATGTCCGATATCGTGCAATAAAATGGCTATTTTGGCTGCTTGTTGTTCTTCGGAGGTGATCTCTACTCCTTTGTTGATCAGTTCCTGCAATGCAGAACGCATCAAGTGGTATGCTCCCAACGAATGGTGAAGTCTTGAATGTACTGCCCCGGGATATACTAACTGAGCCATAGCCATTTGACTGATTCTCCTTAATCTTTGATAATATGGATGAGCAATGATTTCATTGATCAGTTCGTCATCTATTGTAATGAAGCCATATACAGGGTCATTTATTATTTTTTTAAAACGCATCAATCAATATTAATTTGGAAATTAACTGTTAAAACCATCAAAAGACTTTGACAAATCTACATATCCATTTGGTAAAAATTTACATTTGTACACAAATCACTTAATTTCTTTTTCCATCATTAAAAGCAACATTATGTCTCGTCCAATAATTTTATGGGTAGATGATGAAATTGACAGCCTCCAATCCCAAATACTTTTCTTAGAAAATAAAGGCTACGAATTGCATACTCAAACAAATGGATTTGATGCCATTCAATTTGTAAAGACAAAAATAGTAGATGTTGTTTTGCTGGATGAAACTATGCCAGGCATATCGGGATTGCAAGTATTACAGCAGATAAAAGAGATCAACAACAATCTTCCGGTTGTTTTGATTACCAAAAACGAAGCCGAGAATTTGATGGATGAAGCAATTGGAAGTCAAATCAGCGACTATTTGATAAAGCCAGTAAACCCCAACCAGGTTTGGTTGAGTTTAAAAAAGTTAATTGACAATAAGCGTCTTGTTGCAGAAAAAACCACGTCAGCATATCAGCAGGAATTCAGTGCTCTTTTCTCTGCTTTGAATGATAATCCCGGTTACCCGGAATGGAGTGAGATTTATAAAAAATTAGTGTATTGGGAATTGGAAATGCAGAAAAGCGATAGCCCTGAAATGCAAGAGGTCTTTAATACACAGAAGCAGGAAGCCAATAATGAATTCTTTAAATTTATTTCAAAGAACTATGCATCATGGGTGTCACCTAAAAGTGAGAATGCGCCTATCATGAGTCATAACTTATTGAAATTTAAAGTGCTGCCACATTTACAAAAAAATAAATCTTTATTTTTCATATTGATAGATAATTTGAGATTTGACCAGTGGAAATCCATTCAGCCAATCTTTGCAGACAGTTTTAGAATTCATGAAGAAGATACTTTTTATTCTATTTTGCCCACAGCAACACAGTATGCACGGAACTCCATATTTTCAGGCTTTTTGCCAATTGATATAGAAAAGAACTTTCCAGACAAATGGAAGAATGATGATGAGGAGGGAGGGAAAAATTTATATGAGGAAGAATTTCTAAAAGCTAATTTAAAGCGTGCGGGAATGGGCGATATCAAATTTTCATACACTAAAATCACCAATAATTCCGACGGTCAAAAACTGGTTGACAACATCCATAACTTTTTACAAAACGATTTGAATGTGATTGTATACAATTTTGTAGATATGCTAAGTCATGCAAGAACAGAAATGGAAGTTTTGAAAGAACTTGCAGGAGATGAAACAAGTTACAGAAGTTTAACAGCAAGTTGGTTCGAGCATAGTCCGCTTCATCAGGCAATAAAAAAGATTGCTGATAAAAATATCCAGCTTATTGTAGCAACAGACCATGGAAGCACCAGAGTGAAAACACCTGCAAAGGTCATTGGTGACAAACAAACAACGTCTAACCTACGGTATAAACATGGACGGAATTTGGATTATGAACCCCGAGATGTACTGGCGTTCAGAGATCCAAAAGAAGCCGGTCTACCGGTTCCAAATATTAATTCTTCCTATATTTTCGCAAAAGGAGACCTTTTTTTATGTTACCCTAATAATTACAACCATTTTGTAAACTACTACAGAAATACGTTTCAGCATGGTGGTATCAGTCTGGAAGAGATGATTGTACCCGTTATTAGAATGACTTCAAAATAATCACCTGCCATTAAAATTGATGGCATAATATTTTTATCAACGTTTGTTGAAAAGTAAATTTTATAATGATTGATAAATAAATGAAGTTGCAGTATCGACGGAAAATCAAATTCATTCAGACTTATATATGATAAAATTCACTCAGCATACACTTGATAAAATCGAAAGAGTAGTTGAAGAAGGCGGATACATCATTCGTTATGAAAGAGGTACTTTTCAAAGCGGATATTGCATACTTCAGGCAAAAAAAGTAGTGGTGTTGAATAAATTTTTACAAACAGAAGGAAGAATTAATACGCTTATTGACTTGCTTCCATTGCTAAATATCAATATCGACGAACTGACTCACGAAAGTCAGAAGTTATATGAAGAAATGATGTCAACCGAAGTGCACAAATAATAAAGCAATTCAAGAAAATCTATCTTTCAAAATTTCGAGTTTTTTATCATCCAGGTATGTTTTCACCAAAGTTGAAAATAACTTTTTTAGGCACCGGAACAAGCAGCGGAGTTCCGATGATTGCCTGTGACTGCAATGTTTGCGAATCAGACAATCCAAAAGACAAGAGGCTGAGAAGCAGTATTCTAATAGAAAGCGACACTACGACTATTGTAGTTGACACTACACCCGACTTTCGCACGCAGATGCTTCAGGCAAAAGTGAAAAAACTTGATGCGGTAATTTTTACTCACCCTCACAAGGACCATGTAGCGGGATTAGATGATATCAAGGCCTTCAATTATTTTCATCAACAACCCATGAAAGTTTTTGCAAATGAGATGACTCAAGTAGCGCTGAAAAGAGAATTCAGTTACATTTTTGATGATCATAAATATCCAGGAGTACCAGAGATATATTTACATGACATACATGAAAATTCATTTACAATTGGTGATATACCTGTAACACCCATATCAGTTTGGCATTATAAAATGCCGGTATTAGGTTTTAGATTCGGCAACTTTACATATATCACGGATGCAAACAGAATCGAAGATCAGGAATTGTCCAAAATCACCGGAAGTAAAGTACTTGTTCTCAATGCATTGAGAAAAGAAAAACATCTTTCGCATTTTACACTGCAAGAGGCCATAGATATTGCTGTTCAAACCAGAGTGCCTCAAACATATTTCACTCATATTAGTCATCAATTGGGAAAGCATCTTGAAATCAATCAAGCATTACCTGAAGGTATTCAGCTGGCCTATGACTTTCAGGAGATTTTATCAGATTAGAATGGATGTTTTTCTTCTCGGGGCTTCTCGATTCGTTTCTATCTTTCGTCTATGCATAACAGAGAGGAACATCATGTATTGTATTTGACCAGAAAAGAAAAAAAAGGAATTGTAGTTGTATTGATTGTTAACGTCTTAATTCTGATTTCACCTCGAATAATATCAGAAATCTTTCAGGATAAGATACCAGACAACACTATGCTGTTAAATGCTTGTATTGTATTGAAAAGCATTTCCAAAGACAGCGGAATCAAAGCACCTTCAAGTGAACAACAGAATACTGTTTTTACAGAAAGTAAATCATTGTCAAACCTACATCTATTCTATTTTGACCCTAATCATATATCGGATGATGATTGGAGTAAACTAGGCTTGAAAGAAAAAACAATTCAAACAATAAAAAGATACTTGTCGAAAGGAGGAAGGTTTACACACCCTGAGGATTTGAAAAAGATTTGGGGATTGTCGCCAAGCCTTGCAGAAAAACTAATGCCTTATGTAAAAATCAAGCAGGATGAAAAGGCATCAATAAGAAAAGAGTATGAACAATTCAATAAAAAGAGTGTTCAAAAAAACAGCATCATCAATATCAATACTGCTGATTCGATTCAATTTGAATCATTGCCAGGGATTGGACCGGCATTGGCCAGAAGAATTATTTTATTCAGAACCAAACTGGGAGGATTTTATTCTGTTGA
>CANFOP010000117.1 GCA_947448685.1 Chitinophagaceae bacterium
GAATGAAGGGGCATGTTTCGTCTTGGTTTGTATTGATTGCAGGCCCCAGATTTACAGGCTTCCCCCAATTTCCTTTATTGTTTTTATGTGAAACCCAAATATCCTTTCCTCCAAATCCTCCGGGTCTGTCGCTGGAAAAATACAGGTCTTTCTTATCTGAAGAAAATGATGGATTGGATTCCCAAAATTCAGTATTGATTGCCAAGCCAATATTCTGTGGTTCTGTCCATTCATTGTTTTTTTTTCTGAAAGATATATATAGGTCGCAACTGCCTGCACCCTCAGGATAATTGCATCCGGTATAAATCAGGCACTGCCCATCCTGCGAAATAGTCTGAGCACCTTCGTTCATATTGGTATTAATGTTGCCGCTGATGGGTACTGCATTTGTCCATTTGCCGTTAATCAATTGACTTACGTAAAAATCCTCATCGCCATTTATCCTGCGGTTGAAAACCATTTCATTGCCATCGATGGTTAATGAAGGAAAATACTCCAGCGCTTTTGTGTTGATGCCATCACCAATATTTTGTGGTTCAAAAAGGTAATGTTTGTTTTCATTTTCCTTTTTTTGTTGAATGGCAAACAAGTATGTTTTTTTCCTGTAATTACCTGCATCAAAACTTTGACGATTCAAATTGTTTATATTTAAAAATGTATTGATGGCTGTAAGTGCTTTTTCAAAATCCCCGGTTCCTGCAAGTGAAATTGAATA
This sequence comes from Chitinophagaceae bacterium, assembly GCA_947448685.1. Lineage (GTDB taxonomy): Bacteria > Bacteroidota > Bacteroidia > Chitinophagales > Chitinophagaceae > Ferruginibacter. The sequence continues at coordinate 716 of CANFOP010000117.1, forward strand.
CGGGAGATAATAATACACAGAAAATACGCTGTCAAGCTCAATCGCTTTTTCAAAATTTTTTATAGACTGCGAATAATTTCTCATATCTGCGTATATGCCTGCACGTGATAAGAAGGCTTCGACATAATTAGGATAAGCTTTTATGGATTCTCCGATTTTTTCAATGGATGCCTGATATTTTCCATCAACTGCAAGGTTGTATGCTTCTTCATACAACTTCTTTGCTTTTTTATTTACTTTTTCCGGATCGTACCATTGAGAATATGATGATAAAGCAGATAAAAAGGAAATTACCAAACAGATCATTTTTTTATTCATAAGAAGTTTGGTTTTAATGTAGTCATTTCATTGAAAATAAAACAATCAGTTTGTTCAATTATTTATTGATTTTATTCAATTCCTTTTTTATGACTGTATTCATTATGGAATGTCTAAAAACTTATGGGTTTGCAATGATAAAGTCCATGAAGGATTTTTTTTGATATAGTCAATTATCAACGGAGTTAAATCATTTGCTTTACTCCATTCTGGTTGTAAATAAAGTTTGCAACTTGAGTCAACTTTAGCTGCAAACTTTTCAGCCCATTCAAAATCTGACTTATGATAAACAACTATTTTCAATTCATTTGCTACAGGCAATATCTCTTGTAAAGGTTCTTTGAATTTTTTAGGAGAAAGGCAAATCCAATCCCACTCTCCGCTTATTGGGTGAGAGCCTGATGTTTCTATATTGATCTCGTATCCTTCATTTTTCAGTGCCTTAGTCAATTCATCAAGAGGGTGCATCAGAGGTTCTCCTCCAGTAATTACAATCAATCCCGAAGACATTGTTTTTTTTACATCTTCAACAATATCTTTCACCCTTAGTTTTGGATGTTTGTTTAGGTCCCAACTTTCTTTCACATCACACCAGACACATCCAACATCGCAGCCGCCCAATCTGATAAAATAAGCTGCTCTACCTTGATGATAACCTTCTCCCTGCAAGGTGTAAAAGTGCTCCATTACAGGAATTGAACTTTCTCCAATATGGTTGTTTTGACTCAATGATTTTTATTTTAAATTAAATTTATTCACCTTTCCTCAATGTATATGCTTGGAAGGTGTTTTTCAACAAAGCGGCTATGGTCATTAATCCAACACCCCCTGGAACAGGTGTAATATAACTGCATTTAGGCGCAACTGTTTCAAACATCACATCTCCTACAATTGAAAAACCGGATTTTTTTGTTTCATCTGTTATTCTTGTGATACCCACATCCACAACAACAGCGCCTTCCTTTATCATATCTGCTTTCACATATTCAGGTATTCCAACAGCCGCAATGACAATATCTCCTTGAAGGCAAATGTCTTTAATATTGTTTGATTTGCTATGGCAAACGGTGACGGTACAATTGCCAAACTGATGAGGCTGACTCAGTAAAATGCTGATTGGTCGGCCAACAATATTACTTCTGCCTAACACAACAGCATGCTTTCCTGATGTAGGTATGTTATAATGTTCCAGCATCAGCATAATGCCAAAAGGCGTAGCAGGTATGAAAGTGGGCAAACCTTGCACAAGCTTGCCTGTGTTGAAGGGATGTAGTCCGTCAACATCTTTAGAAGGGTCTATTAAATGAATGATTTTTTGTTCATTGATTTGTTTTGGTAAGGGAAGTTGAACCAATATACCATCAATACTATCATCTTCATTCATTTTTTTGATGACTTCAATCAATTCAATTTCCTCAATATTTTCATCTAGTCGTATGACTGAACTTGAAAAACCAATGTCTTCACAGTTTTTCTTTTTGCTTGAGATGTAAGTTTCGCTTGCACCATTATTTCCAACCAATACAGCAGCTAAATGAGGAACCCTTTTCCCACTTTCTTTAATTTTAATCACTTGTTGCTTCAGTTCTTCCTTTACTGCCTGAGATACAATTTTTCCGTCGAGTATTTGCATTCAGCAAAAATAAACAACAAAAAAGAAAAAGGTCTTTATAGAGCTGATTTTATTATTTGATTGGTAGCCTCGATGAGAAATTCATGTTTGAATGACAGCTTATTTGATTTTCAAGTCCATCATTTTAATAATAATTGATTGATAAATCTATTTTCAAGGTGGTTATTCGCTTTTTGCAGAGATGTTTTTAGCCTTGCCCTTTGAAATTGTGTGTATTATTTTGTTTTCAAAAAATTGAAAAACATTTTACTGAGTATTATCTCTTTCCTATTTATTGAGCAAATAACGGCTCAATCATTCTCATTGCTGACAAATAATGAATCATATGCGTACAACGATTTTTCTTCGCATCAGTTCGATGTATTTTCATTTTCGGGTAATCCTTCTTCTTTGATAAACGAAAATAATGTCTCATACGGAATTTTTACCGAGCGTAAATTCATGTTAAAGGAATTAAGCATCAGTAAATTTTCTTTTTCAGCAAATACTTCAAAAGGTACTTTCGGTTCAACGGTTTCACATGCTGGTGATGGGGAATTTTCCCAGAATGAAATAGCGTTTTATTATGCCAGAAAATTATCCAGTAGTGTAGGTTTTGGTATTGGGTTCGACTATCTGAATAATAAACAATATACATATCATTCAGTACGTGCTGTAGGTTCATCAATTGGAATGAATGCTAAATTTACACCCCAATTACAAGCAGGAATTTCATTTCATAATCCTGCAAAATTATTTATATCAAACAATCAATCCATTTCATTAGAATACAAATATGAATTTGGAATTGGTTATGATGCTTCAGCTCAGTTTTATTTACACATACATATAATCAAGTTTGAGAATAGTCCTGCAGAAATCATCTGTGGATTTCAGTATTTGCCCAGTAAAAAATTTTATTGCAAGGCTGGCATTCAATCTCAATCAAAATCAATGTACATAGGTGCAGGTTGTAAGATTATGAATATGTTCTTCAGTATTATGTTGTTAAATCATCCTCAATTAGGCCCTAGTCCGGTATTAATGATTGATTCAAGAATGAACGATATATCAAAACAAAAAGACTACACACTGCAATAAGAATAATTGAAAAATCTCAGGGCGATTTTACATCCTTAACAAATAGTACATTTTCAATGAAGCAAATTATTTTTTTGAAAATCGGGTTATTGATATCATTGTCTTCATTTTCTCAAAATGAAATTTCATTGCCGGAGCAACAAACAGATTTTGGAAATGAAAATTCTTTACCGATTGATTTTACTAATACTCAGGAAGATTATGTGGAGAAACTTGCTTTTTTTTCATCTCATCCTATAGATTTAAATTCTGTCAATAAAGAAGAGCTGGAGTCTTTATATGTGTTGAATGACCTTCAAATCGAGTCTTTTTTCAAGTACAAAGAAAAAATGGGTGATTTAATTGATATGTATGAATTACAGTCTATTCCATTATGGGATCTCAACGTCATTCAAAAGTTGATTCCTATTATTATCGTTAAAACCAATCAGGCAATTCTTGAACCATTGTATGAACTTTTAAAAGAGGGCAATGCTGAGTTTTTGTGCAGAGTTTCAGAAGACTTCAACAAGCAAAATGCTTTAGAACAAAAAGAGTTTTTAGGATCGCCTCAACATTTGTCAGTAAGATTTAAAAAATCTATTAATACTAAATGTCAGTTTGGTGTTTCAGCAGACAAAGATGCAGGAGAGCAATTGTTCAATCGTTCAGAAAAAAATGGGTTCGATTTCTATTCAGCACATTTTTTTAAAAAAGGAAGTGGTGTTTTAAAAACAATTGCAGCAGGAGATTTTTCTGTGAATATAGGTCAAGGTTTAATTAAATGGCAAAGTATGGCTTTTGGTAAAGGGTCTGAAATTACAATGTTGAAGCGTCAATCACAAGTTTTGAAACCATACTGTTCATTTGGTGAAAATAATTTTGAAAGAGGACTTGGATTAACAATCGGTAAAAATAAATTTGAAGCAACATTTTTTGCTTCCTGCAGAAAAATAGATGCAAACATAACGTTTGACAGTAGTAACAAAACTGAAGTCATATCTTCTGTTTCAATGACAGGGTTGCACAGGACTTCAAAAGAAAATTCAATCAAGGGCAACAACAAACTTTGGATTTATGGTGGTTGTTTGACAAAAAAAATAAACAATGCAAAATTCACAATCAGTTATGTTTATAATAGATACGATAACCCCATTTTGAAATCCACAAAACCATACAATCTTTTTTCTTTTAGTGGACAAGAATTGATTAATTATGGTTCAGATTACAATGTGACTATAAAAAATATGCATGCATTTGGAGAAGTGTCTTTTTCAAACAATGATGGATTTGCATTGAGTAATGGTGTGATAGCAAGCGTTTCCCGTTATTTTGATATTAGTTTGCATTACAGACATTTCTCAAAAAATTATTGGTCATTGAACTCAAATGCAGTGGCAGAAAACACTTCGGTCAATAATGAAAAAGGGTTGTTGACAGGCTTGATAGTACATGCGCGCGACTGGTTAAAAATAAGCGCATATGCGGATAATTTCACTTTTCCATGGTTGAAATATAATTCCAACAGTACTACTTATGGGCAAGATTATTTCATACAGACAGATTACCAAAAGTCAAAGAAATTCAGCATGCTGAGTCGCTACAAAATCAAAACATACAATGTAAATGGTAAGGAGCCTTTGTATGGAATTCATTCAACCAATGTGAAACATAGACAAAACTGGAGAACTCAGTTTGAAATGTATGTTTCAAATAATGTCAAAATGAGGAGCAGGGTAGAGTTCATATGGATTTCAGATAATCATGACATTAAGAAGGAAGGTGCACTTTTTGTACATGAAATTTTCTATAAACCATTACTGAAACCAATATCAGGTAATGTTCAACTTGCTTTTTTTGATACAGAAGATTATGAAACGGCCATTTATGGGTATGAAAGTGATATCAGATATAGCAATACCATGGTTGTTTACTACAACAAAGGCGTAAGATTTACTACCAATATTGGGTATAAACTTGGAAAAAATGTTGGAATTTGGATAAAATGGGCCAGCACATCTTATTTTTCTTTGACACAATTACCTGCCCAGCAACCCTTCAATAATAATGAGTTAAAGTTCCAAATTGCCTATCATTATTGAGTTTTACAGATCAATCACCCATTGTCATATTTATTTAATATCCAATGCATTACAAAGAAGTTAATAATTACTTAACATTTTTTTTTTGTGAAATCAATTTTCCCTACTTTTGAATCTAATCTAAAATCATAATTAATCACACATGAGAAGATTTTTATCATTATTCGCCGTGTTGATGTTCAGCGGAATGCTGGCTTCAGCTCAATCTCGCGTAATCTCAGGACAAGTGAGAGACAATGCGGGAGAGTCCGTTAAATTTGCAACTGTCACTGAGACTGGCACTAAAAATGCAGTTAACACAGATGCTAACGGTAATTTTTCAATCAAGTTAAAAAGTGCATCTTCCACTTTGACTATTACTGCTGTAGGTTATAACCAAAAAGTGGTAACTCCGTCAGGTGATGTTGTTGTTGCCAGCCTTGAAAGAAACAACAAAGAGATGACTGCCGTAGTGGTA
>CANFOP010000118.1 GCA_947448685.1 Chitinophagaceae bacterium
GAAAAAATTACATTGGCTTTGAGAAGCGTGCAGGTATTGCAAAAAGATGGGTAGCCATTAAGTTAACCGTAATGATATTCTCATTGTTTGTAGGATATTTTTTATTGCTGATATCACAGGGGGCCATTTTAAAGTTGCTTGTAAAAAACCCGGATTGGAGAGAAATTATCTCCAATACCCGATGGATATTTATCATTTTTCTTATCTTTTTTGCGATTGGATTTATTTTTAAATATGCTCCTTCTGTGGAAAAGCGCTGGAAACTGAATTCTCCCGGAACGATTACCACAACATTTCTAAGCATACTCTCCTCCTTGGGCTTCTCCTATTTTGTTACCAATTTCAGTAAATACAATGTATTGTATGGTTCCATTGGTACCATTATGATGATTATGGCATTGATATATATCAATTCGTTGGCTATCCTTATTGGATTTGAGTTGAATGTAAGCATCAACTCCCTTAAAATAATAGCGAATCAAAGAAGAGAAAACGAAAAAAAGAAAAATGATACAGGGCATAAATAATTATTTTCTCCTGTAAAATTTGATGCCTATCCTTTTGGTCAATCACATATTTCAAAGTATTTTCGCAAACGTAATATTAAACTACATTTATATGGCATACGATGTTATCGTTTTAGGCAGTGGTCCCGGTGGATACCCTGCTGCAATAAGAGCAAGTCAACTTGGTAAAAAAGTTGCTATTGTTGAAAGAGAAAGCCTTGGAGGAATATGTCTTAATTGGGGCTGTATTCCAACAAAAGCCTTATTAAAAAGTGCCCAAGTATATGAATATGCAAAACATGCTGCCGATTATGGAATTACCATAGACAAAGCAACTGCCGATTTTATGAACGTCATTAAACGCAGTCGTGGGGTTGCAGATAAAATGAGCAAGGGTATTCAATATCTGATGAAGAAGAATAAGATTGATGTGATTATGGGTACAGGTAAATTGATTGGTGCTTCAAAGATGGAGGTAACTGCAGCAGATAACAGTAAGCAGGTGCTGGAAGCGAAAAATATAATCATTGCAACCGGCGGACGTGCAAGACAATTACCCACCATGCCAATTGATGGGAAAAAAATTATTGGATACAGAGAAGCCATGACGTTACCATCACAACCTAAAAGCATGATCATTTGCGGTAGTGGTGCCATTGGAAGCGAATTCGCTTATTTCTACAATAGCATGGGAACGCAAGTAACCATAGTTGAATTTTTGCCTCGTATCGTTCCTGTTGAAGATGAAGATATCAGCAAAGAAATGGAAAAGCAATTCAAAAAGCAAGGAATGACCATCATGACAAGCAGTGAAGTAACTAAAGTAGATACTGCTGGAAATGGCGTAAAGGCAACTGTTAAAACAGCCAATGGTGAAGTAGTGTTGGAAGCTGATATTCTTTTGAGTGCTGTTGGAGTTGTTGCCAATATTGAAAATATCGGACTGGAATCTTTGGGAGTTAAAACTGATAAAGGTAAAATCATCGTAGATGCAAATCAACAAACCAGTATTCCAGGCTTATATGCCATTGGAGATTGTACACCAGGGCAAGCTTTAGCACATGTGGCCGCTAAAGAAGGAATCAATGCCGCTGAACACCTTAGTGGTCATAAACCAGAACCAATGGACTATAACAATATTCCAGGTTGTACTTACACCAGTCCTGAAATTGCCTCTGTTGGTTATACTGAAAAAGCAGCAAAAGAAGCGGGATATGAATTAAAAATCGGAAAGTTTCCATTCATTGCAAGTGGCAAAGCGGTTGCCGGTGGTACAACTGACGGATTTATCAAAGTTATTTATGATGCCAAATATGGTGAATTTCTGGGATGTCATATGATTGGAAACAATGTTACAGAAATGATTGCAGAGGCTGTTGTTGCCCGTAAGCTGGAAACCACGGCTCATGAAATTTTAAATGCTGTTCACCCCCATCCTACAATGAGCGAGGGACTTAAAGAAGCAACGGCTGCTGCCTATGGGGAAGCAATAGACATTTAAAAAATTTACTTTTCAATAATTTTATAACCCGATAATACTGTCGGGTTTTTTATTTTATTTTTTTTACTTTTAAATTTTTCACTTGCATTTTGTCTGAAATTAATATCATATTATCCATTCTGGAGACACTTAGAAAAGAAAAGCCTGATAATGAATTCATCAATAGTTTACATCATCAATTCTGTAACAGAGGCGGACTAAGTAAAAAACAATTGGAGGGTTTACAATCTGTTGCTAAAAAATCTGAAAATATCTCCTCTGCAAAGATTGCAACGCTAGAGGCCATTATCAAAAAGAAACCTACCAGATATAAATCTCAAATAATTAAAAAATTACCAGAGACAAAGAAAGATGAATCAATTGAAACATCGGTCAATTCTATATTAGAAAAATATCCACAACATAAAATGGCGCTTTTTTCACAATCAAAAATCATACATAACGATCCATTAACTGATACAGAAAAAGCAGAGATTGTAAGATTAAGTAAATTATTATTGAAATAGACTTCAAAAGAAAATAATTGCTATACTATCACACAAAAAGATAGTAATTAATGAATTTAATTTAAATTTATTATTATAATTAAATCAAATACTTTTTAAATGAACAAACTGCAATCATTTAATGAAAATGGATATTTAATAATCGAGCATTTCAACTCACAAGAGGAATGCGATGCCCTTATGAAAAGAAGCAAAGAACTGACTGATGAATTCAATTTTGATGGTCATCCATCTATTTTTCAAACTAATGAACAAAGCAGAACAAGCGATGATTATTTTTTGAATTCGGGAGATAAAATATCTTTCTTTTTTGAAAAAGATGCTTTTGATGAAAACAAGCAACTTAAAAGTGACCTTTTTCATTCATTAAATAAAATAGGTCATGGGCTACATGATATCGATTCTGTGTTTGATGGCTTTTCAAGATCAGCTCAAATGAAGCAATTGTCAACAGAACTGCAATTGAATAGTCATGTCATCATTCAGAGCATGCTTATTTTCAAACATGCTAAGATCGGAGGAGTGGTTGATATTCATCAGGATGCATCGTTCTTATATACCGAGCCGCATTCTTGTATTGGGTTTTGGTATGCACTGGAAGATGCTACCACGGAAAATGGCTGTCTTTGGGCAAAACCGGGGGGACATCAAACATCACTCAGATCATGGTTTAGAAAAAAAGAAACTGGAGGAACGGAGTTACATTTCTTAGATGAAACACCCTATTCTATGGAGGGTATGATTCCATTAGAAGTAAAAAAAGGATCTTGTATTGTACTACATGGATTATTGCCTCATTATAGTTTACCCAACACCAGCGGCAAATCAAGACAAGCATATGCTATCCATACCATTGATAAAGGAGCGGACTATTCCAAACTTAATTGGTTACAAAGAGATTTATCTACACTCAAGGGTATTTAAAAAGAATCAATGAAAAATAAATTATTTTTTTTAGCCCTTTTAATTGCATTCTCTTTAAAATTATATTTTGGTTTTCAAAATTACAATTTTAAAGAAATGGTTTGGGATGAAGAGTCTAACTATAAAATAGCATTACAACATTATAATACCGGGGTATATCCCCAATATGCATTTCACGGAACTGGTACTGTTTTTTTATACGAACTAACTTTGCAACTTGGCATTTCCAAATCCAATTTCATCAAAACAATGTTTGTTTTAAACAATTTACTTTATCTGTGGAGTATTTATATTTTCTATCTGCTTTCAAATATTTTTTTAGATAAAAAATACAGCATCACAACAGCAATAATATATGCATTTTACCCTTCTACTATTTATTTTATAGGATCTTATTTTCTATACGAAAACATTTCAACCTACATACTAATCTATGTTAGTTATTTGTGCATTAAAATAATCAATAAGGAGCATCTCAAAAACTATACCATTCTTTATTCATCAATTTTGATATCAATTTCTTGTTATTTACGCGCGCATCTGATTGCATTTTATCTGATAATGTTCATTTCAATGTGGCTAATGGTTTTATACAAAAAAAAGGTGCAAAAAGTAGATTTTGGAATGAACACCATCATCAAAATAAGTATAACAACATTGTTGTTTTTCGCCATTTTTCATTATCCCATTTTACTAAAAAACGAAAAACTATTTGGAAAAAAAATACTGTCAACTCAAACCGGATTTGAATTACTACAAGGACATAATCCCTATGCTACAGGGATTTGGAATGTAAAATATTATTATTTAAATAATGATTCTTTGAGAATTTATTGCAATCAACACATTAAAGACAATGCAAGATTAGATGAATTGCAACAATCTGAGGAAAGAAAAAAACTTGCATTGAGTTGGATAAAAGAAAACCCATCAAAAGAATTACAACTGGAATTAAAAAAAATAAAATTATTTTTTAATCCTGCAAATATGATTGTAGTAAACGAAATAAAATATTTTTTCAAATACAATCCTATTAATATTTTTATTCATTTTTTATTTTTCCTATCCCTAATTATCATTTTGATCAATAACAAGATTGATTTCAACATAACAATGATTTCATTGCCTGTAATGTCCTCATTATTAATTTCAATTGTATTTTTTGTTGGAACCCGATGGAGATTTTATGCTGAACCATTTATGATATTAATAGCAATGATTGGACTAAATAATATTTGCAAGTTGGCAGCAAATCATTTCAATAAGAAAATTATCACTTAATCACCTCATAACAGCTTGTTCCTGTTGATTTTTTAATACTTAACACCTTATACCCATTTCCTTTGAGAACATTGACAATATAGTCCTCTTCATTTTTTCCATTCAGATGATACACCTGTGAAAAAACCAACCAGATCCTGCCTTTTAAATTAAGTACTTCATTGTCATACTGACTCCAGTCATCTCTATGAAAATTTCCATAAACAATCACTCCGTTATTATTTAATGATGGATATCTTTTCAAATAAAATTTAAATGCTGAAGATGCTGAACCATAAACGTAAACATTGTCTTTGGGCTGAATATGAGCATCAATAAAATCCAAATTTTTCTTCATCTCCTCATTTTCAATGGGAACAGCTTTAACAACAAAAAAAGTCAAAAGCAATAAAGGCAATAAAATAACATACAATGATGTGTTGATGAATCTTTTATTAAAATAATCCTGTAAAAAGAAAATCCCTTCTACCAAAGTGATAATAAAAAATGGAATCTGATATAAAATCAGTCTTGTATCGAATGGATATAATTGTAAAGAAGATAAAACAAGATGAATAACAAGTGGCATTAAAAGAATAAACAGCAATCTTTTGTTTTTGCGAATAGCTATAATTCCGGAAAAGTATATTGGAAGAAAAATAAAACCCACCATATTTTTGCATAGTAAATCTGTAAAAAACATCTTTGTTTTGCTTAAAATAAACGTGTAGAATTCGGTTGTAAAAAAATTATATGGAAGGAACGCTTTTTTTCTTGACCAGTACATCAGCATATAATCTTGAGTGGGATGATGATACAGGAAGATATAATAACAGAACATAAACGAAGTAAGCCAAATTAAAACAACCATCAATCCAATTAGTGAACGAACTTTATAATCATCATACAATATTGCTAACCCAAATACAAAAAGCATTACTACCGCTGCGTTAGATATCCATACCGATAAAACACCTGTTAAGATAGCGAGCAGCAAAGCCTTATTGTTCTTATTTTTGATGTAATAAATAGAAGACATTGAAATCATTAATGCGACCATTACATCTGTAGAATATTGTTTTACCTCAAATGAATAATACAACACTGTAAGATTGGTGCAAAAAAATGCGACAGCTAATAATGCTTTTTTGGAATCTGAAAACAATAGTTTGCAAATAAAATAAAATAGTGGTACAGATACCAAATATGACAAAAATGGAAATAATCTTAAAGACCAATCAGTATAATTAAAAAAATGGCCTATAAATTTCTCAATCAATAAAAATCCTACAGGGGCCATTTGATTCATGCCCAAGGGATGTAAAAGTCCAAGATATGTTCTGTTGACTATGTTTAAAGACAGCATGGCCTCATCTAACCATAAACTTCTGTTATGAATAAAATTAACAACAGAAGCGCCAAGACCTATAAAAATAAATAGAAGCAGTATTTTTTTGAAAGTAATTTCATTTACTTTTTCAGGCATTATTTCATTTTTAAAAACCCATATTTTAAAATACAATAAATGGCACGAAAACCATCTTTCCAACCAATCTTCTTGCC
>CANFOP010000119.1 GCA_947448685.1 Chitinophagaceae bacterium
GAGGGTACATTATTGGTTTTTAATAAACTTAGACATATTTTACAACAAAAAGGATTGAAATCAATGGACAGTATACATCAGGAATTTGATGTGGAGAAGCATGAAGCGATAACCGAAATTGATAGCCCTGAAAATTTGAAAGGTAAGGTGATTGATGAACTGGAAAAAGGATATTATTTAAACGAAAAAATCATCCGCTTTGCAAAAGTTGTTGTAGGAAAATAACTTTCACTAAAAATTTGAACACAAGAAATGTCAAATAAAAGAGATTATTACGAAATATTAGGTGTCAGCAAATCAGCTTCCCAGGAAGAAATAAAAAAAGCCTATAGGAAAGTTGCCATGCAATTTCACCCCGACAGGAATCCTGGAGACAAGGCTGCTGAAGAAAAATTCAAAGAAGCTGCGGAGGCATACGAAGTATTAAATGACAGCAACAAAAAAGCCCAATATGATCGATTTGGTCATAATGCATTCTCACAAGGAAGAGGTGGTGGTGGTTTCAGCGGAGGTGGAATGAATATGGATGATATTTTCAGTCAGTTTGGAGATATATTCGGAGATGAAAGTTTCGGAAGTTTTTTTGGAAACAGAGGAGGAAAAAGAGGAGGACAATCTGGTGGTACAAGAGGAAGTAATCTTCGCGTGAAGATCAAATTGAATTATGAAGAAATAGCAAAAGGTGCCAGTAAAACCATTAAAATCAAAAAGTATGTAAAATGTACTACTTGCAGTGGTAGTGGAGCCAAGGATAAAAACAGTGTACAAACTTGCGGAACCTGTAATGGCAGCGGTCAGGTTAGAAGAGTACAAAACACTTTCCTGGGCCAGATGCAAACCGTTACAACCTGCCCTACATGCAGCGGTGATGGCACAACCATTACTGCTAAATGTAACGCTTGTAAAGGCGAAGGAAGAATATATGGCGAAGAAACTGTTACTATTGATATTCCTGCTGGTGTTCAAGAAGGAATGCAATTGAGCATTGGGGGAAAAGGTAACATAGGAGAAAGAGGTGGAAGTTTTGGAGACCTGATTGTTCAAATAGAGGAAGAACAGCATCCACAACTTCAAAGAGATGGATTAAACGTTGTTTTTGATTTATACATTTCTTTCCCTGATGCTGTTTTTGGAACACAATTGGAAGTTCCAACAATTGATGGTAAAGCCAAAATTAAAATACCCGCAGGAACACAAAGCGGAAAAATATTTCGTTTAAAAGGAAAAGGATTTCCTCAGGTGAATAGTTATGAAAAAGGAGATCAATTGATTCATGTCAACATCTGGACGCCACAACATATCAACGATGAAGAAAAGACAATGTTGGAAAAAATGAAAGCATCGGATAATTTCACTCCTAAGCCTGAAAAAAATGAAAAATCATTTTTTGATAAAGTACGAGAAATGTTTGGATAAAAAGCGACGAAACCTGTTTTTTGATTTTTGATTATTTACCATGTCAGGATAAATCGCTTTTGACTTTTCCACCAATCCCAAGAATTCATTTTGAAGATAGCTACTATTGTTTAAAGACCTCTCGGCTAATGACTTGATAATATCCCAATTTACTTTTTTAAAATATTTCGATTGCTTGATCTTTAGACCAAACATTGCCACTGCAGCAGCGAATTGATAATCTTTTTCCAGGTCTTCAAAAATCTTATACTTAACACAGGATAAATAATTTTCTTTTATAGTAATGCTATCGTTAGGATGCTTGTAGGATATTGTCATCTTTGCAATATCCATTGAAGCATTATTGACAGTATCAAAACAATAGTTTTCTTCTGTTGGAACAATTTCAAACAATGCCATTATTGAACTGCCGCTTCCTATTTCTCCGCCTTCCAAAAACCTTGTATCAGAATGTAATGACTCTTTGTTGTTATCAAATCCTATCAACCTGTATTTTTTAACAAAAATCGGATTGAACTCGATATTCATTACGGCATTGTCTGCAACAGCATAAAGTGTTTGAGTCAGTTCTTTCACAAATACACGATCGGCCTCTTCCGAATTATCCAAATAGGTATAATTTCCTTTCCCTTTTTTGGCAAGAATTTGCAGTTTTGAATCTTTGAAATTCCCTGTTCCAACACCCAGGCAAGTAAGATAAATTCCTTTTTGACTTTCTCTTGATATAAGTTCTTCCAAACCTTTTTCAGAATTTTCTCCCACATTAAAATCACCATCAGTAGCAAGTATAACCCTGTTGTTGCTTTCATTGCAAAATCTACTTTGAGCAATTTGATACGCCAGTTTTATTCCTGATTCGCCGGGCGTTTCTCCGGAAGCCTCCAATTTGTCTATACTTTTCAAAATCTTATCTTTTTCTGATCCCGAAACAGCTGATAAAGCCACCTCTACTTTTTCTCCATACGTTACAATTGAAATCGTATCAATAGGTCTTAAATTTTTTACAAACAACTGGAAAGCTGATTTAATAAGCGATAACCTGTTGGGTAAGTCCATACTTGCTGACACGTCAATTAAAAAAACAAAGTTTCCCGGAGGAATTTTATTTAAGTCGATTTTTTGTGCACTGATATTCAAAAAAAACAATTGATTAACTTCATTCCACGGGCAAGGTGTCAACTGAGATTCAACATTAAATATTTTATTTTCTTTAGGCCTTTTATACAAGAGATTAAAATAATTCAAAAGTTCCTCCACTCTTACTGCATCAGGAGGTACAGCATTTCCCATATTGACAAAACGTCTCACATTTCCATAGGATGCTTTATTTACATTGAGAGAAAATACTGTTCTTGAATTTTGGTCAGTTTGAATAAACTCATTTTCTATAAGTTTAAAATAGGTTTCATCATCTGCAAAGCTTTTCTCGGATTGATTTTGACCCAATACATTTGTAAATGAAATTAATCTTGAAGGATTTTTACTGGCAGCAATTGCGGAAGGCTTTAAAACTATATGCTGCCATTCATTAGATTTGATATAGATTGTAATAGGCTGATAATCTTCCAGTGTAATAGTCAGCGAATCAAATAGTTTGTTTGTTAAAATACCAAAGGATCCGTCCACTGCACCTGAGTTATACAATGTTCTGGCTGAATGAAGAAATATTTTAGCGTAAGAAAGCGGTTGATTCTTTTCATTGACCACTTCTCCCCTAATATAATATTGACTATATGCCGGGCTGGCAAATAGAGCCAATATGAAATATGATATGATTTTTTTCAGTAGCATCAGATATTCCAAGAAAATAATTGTACGAATATCTATTACTGATTCTTTTTAATCAGTTAACTGATATATTTCTTTTAAATTTCTTGCTATTCCATCATAATCCAATCCATAACCCAATAAAAATTTATTGGGAACATTGAATCCTACGTAATCCAATTTGACAGGAAATTCTAACGCATCTGGTTTATGAAGAAGCGTCACAATTTTTACTGAAGCCGGAGAGAAATTGTTCAATCCCGGTAAAAATTCATGCATCGTTTTTCCTGTGTCTACAATATCTTCAATAATTACCACATCTCTTCCTGCACTATTCTGATCCAGACCAATTAATGTAACGACTTGTCCGGTACTTTTGGTTCCCTGATACGATGCTAACTTTACAAATGAAATCTCTGCATCAATTGTAAGTTCTTTAAATAAATCAGCAGCAAACATAAAAGAGCCATTTAGTATCACAATGAAAAGAGGACACTTACCTTCATAATCTCTGTTTATTTCATTACCTATACGCTGAACTTGTTCCCGAATCTCACTTGCGGAAATATATGTTTTGAATTTCTTGTCGCGGACCTGGATGATTGACATAGTTAGATTTATTTGGAAATTATCAATTCTTGACCGATACTCAATTCTTCAGATTGAAGATTATTCAGTCGTTTTATTTGTTCAACACTTACATTGTATTTTTTGGATATAGAATATAAGCCTTCCTTTGGTTTCACCTGATGTTTAATTCCTTTTAAAACGGAATTCGAAGTCGGTATTTCAGCATTGTATCTGAGTTTTATGTATGTATTGGGCTTTACAATAGACATTGGATTAAGTCCATTCAAGTCAATCAATGTATTCATTTGTATGGCATTTAGTTGTGCAATACTGTGAATGCCTTCATAAGCTGAAGTAAGATAGTAATCTCTTTTGGATTCTTTAGGTTTCTTTTCTAAAAAAACCCATTGTTTTTCCTGCAACAATCCATCGGTTTGAAAGTCATTGAATTCCAACAAATCGCTGAGCGGAATATCAAAATTTGATGCGATAGCTAAAAGCGATACACCAGCTTCTGCATAATATGCATTCAGTCCATTGAATTTGGCAAGTGATGGATTTTTACTTTTGAAAATGCCACTGAATTTTTGAATTGATTTTTCAACTTTTGATGCTGTGTTCTGTTGTTTTTTATTTACCGTGTCTTGAAAAAGATTGTCTGCCTTTACCACATCGGTTGACAATTGATTTAAATTGTAATCTTCAATCGTTTTGATTAATATTTTGGGATAATTGGGATTGGTAGCATAGCCTGCTTTTTTAAGACCGAAAGCCCATGCCTTGTAATCTGTTGGGTTTAATTTGAAAAGCGAGGCATAATTTGGCCTAGTTTTAAGAAAATCGCTGTGATCTCTGTAACTTTCTTCAGCATCATTGTATTTTCTGAAACATTCTCCCTTTTCGTCATCATCATGAAAAACGGTTTCACCCTTCCAGGTTTCTTTGCATTTGATTCCAAAATGATTATTAGACCTTTTAACAAGATCACTGTTGCCATTTTCGGTTTCCAATACGCCCTGAGCCAACGTAATATCAGCTGGCACACCACTTCGTTTCATTTCACTGATCGCGATATCTTTATACTTGTATATATAATCCTGAACAGACATTTTCTGCGCAAAAACATTTAGTTTTAAAAATGTGAACAGCAATAAGATCTTTAAAGACTTCATGTGTAATCTGCTATTTTGATATTAATCTATAATTTTCTGATTAAAGTAATTCCGTCTCTGATTGTTAATAATACTTGTTCTACCCGGTTATCAGCCAATACATGCTTATTAAAATTTTCAATCGCTAAGGCATTTTTACCTTTAATTTTTTCTTCTAAAACTTGGCCGTGAAACAATACATTATCTACAATCATCCAACCCCCACTTTTAATATCAGGCAAAGTTAACTCGTAATAATTAATATAACTAACCTTGTCTGCATCAATAAAGACCAAGTCCCATTTTTCATTCAGATTTGGGACAATTTCTGAAGCATTTCCAATATATTGACAGATTGTATGTTCTAATCCTGCTTTTTTGTAATAAGAAATAGCCTTCAACGCATCTTCTTCCCTTATTTCGATGGTATGAACCTTCCCACCCTCTTGGAGTCCCTTGGACAAACAAATGGCACTATATCCTGTAAACGTTCCTATTTCAAGTACATTGGAGGGATGAATCATTCTACTGATCATTTCCAGGAATTTTCCCTGAACACTGCCGCTTAGCATGTGGGAATGTGCATGATTCAGCATCGTTTCAGTTTCAATTTGTTTCAGAACAATATCTGTTTCAGATGAATGAAACTCAGCATAAGAAACAGCCAGAGGATTGATAATATCCATAAAAAATTAACCTGATTTTTTTGAAATCATTAACAGCCCGATGAAGGTAAAAATACCATTTATTAGTATCAGTTCATTTCCAATTACATATCCGTTAAAAACAGCTTTTGATGCTTCAGTAATTCCTAATTGGATGTGTAATTTTTTTTCATACCATTCCGGACTGCTCAAAATATCTATACCCAATGTAATTAATGGAGATAGTATGCAAATGATCCAAATAAATTTCTCATTGAGTTTTCTACGGGTTAAAATTCCAAAAGAGAATAAACCCAATAACGGACCATAGGTTACTCCTGCAAATTTTAAAATAAAATCAATAATCAATTTGTCATTGATTGCTTTAAACAACAAGACCATTAAAAAAAATAAAACAGCAAAACTAACATGCACTTTTAGTCGGGTTTTTTTATTTTCAGACTCTGTATGAGTTGATTTTCTTAATCCAAGGATATCTATACAAAAACAAGAAGTCAAAGATGTTATAGCACCGTCCACACTCGGAAACAAAGCCGAAACCAGCGCGATGATGAACAATATGGAAATTCCTGA
>CANFOP010000120.1 GCA_947448685.1 Chitinophagaceae bacterium
CATCACACCTAAAATGAGTTTTGGTACAGGACATCATGCAACTACTTTCCAAATGATTGAACAAATGAGTTTGATCAATTTTACCAATAAACATGTAATTGATTTCGGAACGGGAACAGGTCTACTTTCCGTGTTAGCAGAAAAAATGGGTGCAAGACATATTACTGCAATTGATAATGATGACTGGAGCATCAGTAATGCCAAAGAAAATATATTGGCAAATAATTGTAACAAAGTAGATATTGTTAAGGCAGAATATTGCATTCAAACAGAAATAAAAGCAGATATCATACTTGCCAACATCAACCTGAATGTTATTCTTGACAATTTGGAAAACATTAGAAATTGTACAAAAGATTCTACAATTGTGTTATTCAGTGGTATTTTATCTCAAAATAATGATGAAATATCTAAAGCCCTTATTCTTAATAAATATAATATAAAAAAGATAGATAGTAAAGATAACTGGCTGATTATCCATACTACTGTTTAACATTTTGAACGTTTGTGGATTAAATTAGTGAATTTCAGATGGTTTTTTAAGTAACTTTACACTCATTTTTAAATAAT
Organism: Chitinophagaceae bacterium; assembly: GCA_947448685.1. Classification (GTDB taxonomy): domain Bacteria; phylum Bacteroidota; class Bacteroidia; order Chitinophagales; family Chitinophagaceae; genus Ferruginibacter. Next base: position 571 of record CANFOP010000120.1, read on the forward strand.
GAAGGAATTTCTACTTATCATATTAGCTTATTTAATTGGCTCTATTCCAATAGCCCTCATCATTAGTAAAAAATTCTTTGGAATTGATATACGTGATTATGGCAGCGGTAATATGGGCGCAACCAATGCTTTTAGAATTTTAGGTCCTAAATTCGGTACCATTATCATGGTTTTGGATATTCTCAAAGGTATGACGGCGGTTGGGTTATTTTACTTTTTACCTTATTACCTTTCAGATGAATTGGCTAGAACCAATTTTATGATGGGATTAGGTTTAGCAGCAGTAATAGGACACATTTTTCCAATATTTGCGGGTTTTAAAGGTGGAAAGGGAGTGGCTACTTTACTGGGAATGTTGATTGCCGTTCAACCGGTAGTTGCGGTGTGTTGTGTGGCGGTTTTTGTTATTGTTTTATTACTTACAAGATATGTATCCTTAAGTTCTATTTTAGGGGCAATTATGTTACCCATATCTGTACTTTGGATTTGGAATGAACATGAACTTTCATACAGGATTTTTGCTTTATCTGTTGCTTTGCTGGTTATTATCACCCATCAAAAAAATATTGGAAGATTGATAAAAGGCCGGGAAAACAGAATCCCAATCCTGAAACACCGAGTTCGAAAAAAGAACAAATCCAATAACTAAGATTCACCTTTTTTATACTTGAAAAATTACTAATATGAAAAGATTTTCTTTTCTATGGATATTGCTTTTATTTTCTTGCAGCAGAAATGCTATCACCGGAAGAAAACAATTGGCATTGTTTCCCGAATCTTCTCTTCAATCTCAGGCCTTAACAGAATATCGTACGTTTCTTACAAAAAATAAAGTTGTAACCTCAGCTAACAGTAAAGATGCAGCGATGGTAAAAAGAGTGGGGGCAAAAATTCAGCTTGCTATTACAAATTATTATTCTAAAAAAGGGCTTTCCAAAGAACTGGATGGTTATAATTGGGAATTTAATCTGGTAACCAGTAGCGAAGTGAATGCCTGGTGTATGCCTGGTGGAAAAGTAGTTGTATACTCTGGTCTTTTGTCTGTAACTGAAAATGAGACAGCACTTGCCATTGTCCTTGGTCATGAAATTACACATGCAGTTGCACATCATGGTAATGAACGTATGAGTCAGGTGGCCATTGCACAAGGTATTCAAATTGCTGGAAATATTTTTACGGAAAATAATGCAAAAGCGAATGTTTTATTCAATGATATTTTTGCTCCAGGATCTCAAGTAACATTTTTATTGCCTAATTCCAGAAAGCAGGAATATGAAGCAGATCATTTCGGACTTATTTTTGCCGCAATGGCTGGTTATGACCCAAGAGAAGCCATACCTTTCTGGCAAAGAATGTCTAAGGGTGGGGGCGCAAAACCACCAGAATTTTTGGCAACTCATCCATCCGACGAAAATAGAATTGCTCAATTACAAAAATACATGAATGAGGCCTTAGGATATTATAAAAATTAAATAATTGTATTATACAATATCTTATAACTACTTTCTTGTAAAATTGTATAATTAAACATATCTTTGCAAACCCTTTGATTACTGAATTCACTGAGATTATTTTCCGGATAATTCCAGTTTATTATTGAATTTTTAATAATAATCAGTTTCTCATTATGGCTATTCTAACTGTTTTCGAAAAATTACAATACAACAACGAAAAGAATGTACTTATTCAAGGTCTTCCTTCATCTGTTGAAAAACAATTCATTAAATTAAATTTCGCAAAGAGTGTTACGCCACTTTTGAAAATTAAAAAAGTTGAATTTGCTTTAGTTTTTGCAGTTAGCATAAAACAATTGACGGATATATTGAATGATGTTTTGCCAGCATTACACCCCGAAGCAAAATTTTGGATTGCGTACCCAAAACCTACTGCAAAAATAGCGAGTGATTTATGCAGAAATAATCACTGGCAGGTAATTGAAGACAATTGCCTTGAAGCAATAGAACAAATTGAATTGGATAATGTTTGGTGTGCTACCAATTTTAAATTGTCTGGTATAGCCCATTCCGAAAAAAACACCATACCTCGTTATCTTTTGGTGGAAAAAGAAGAGGAATTATTGGTCGATTCAGAATAATAAGATTGTAATCCCGAACCATCTCTTCTTGATAATGCAATTTATTTGATTATAACTGTTCCCAATTTTTTGGTGAGTTCAATTTCTATTTTTTTCAGATGCTGATGAGTTTGAATAAATATAAGTTGTTCTTTGGGATCAGCAGTTTTTTCCAGATCCATTTGATTTTCCGCAAGCATTTTTTTAATTTTCCTTAATTGCAGGTAATTCAATGTTGAAGCGACTTCTTCTTTATAAAGATCTTCTCTGGATGGAATATGTCCTTCATAATGTTTTTTCCAATTCGGACTTATTTCCATATCAACTTTCATCAATTTTACCACCTGATGGCTGATTTCATGGTCCTCCATGTAAAGAAAGTTTTTTTCAGTTGGCTGTATTCCTTCATTAAACCATTGTCGGTATATGTTTATAATCTTTATCAATGATTTATTGTCTATCATTTCATGCAAATCTGATTCATCGAATTGTTTGAAAATATGTTGGGCTACTTTTTCATTTTCGTCCCAGTCTTTCATACCAAATTCTATTAAACTTCGAACCATCGCCTGTTCATGCAATTCATCTTTATTGAATAAATGATCAGTGTCTTTTTGACCAGAGGTATCTTCGATTGTAACTAGAATTTCAAGGCGTTGTGATTTTAAATCCTCTTTGGTTAACTTATCACGAATGATTTTATTGACTAAAGCGTTGAATCCGTTTTCTTCTATTTTTAAAATCTCTGAAACTTGCTTAATATAATCTTGCCTTCTGGTAAATTCTTCTGCCTTGTTAATCTTAGCAATTGTTTCTGCTATTTGATTTACAATAATTGATTTCTTTGATGTATCGTTTCCTGCTTCTTTCAATGCTATTTCCAATTGAAACAATATGAAATCTTTTTTCTCCTTGTTTATAAAATCAATGAAAGCAGCCGGGCCTATTTTATTTACATAACTGTCAGGGTCTTCATTATTGGGAATCAAAACTAGTTTTACATTCAGGCTTTCTTCAACTGCAAGGTCCAATCCGCGTAAGGCGGCTTTGATTCCGGCGCTGTCTCCATCATAAATGATGGTAAGATTATTGGTATATTTTTTTATTAAGCGAAGTTGTTCGATGGTAAGCGATGTTCCTCCGCTTGCTACCACATTTTCAATTCCTGCCTGATGTAAACTGACTACATCTGTATAACCTTCCACCAATAAACATTCGTTTACTTTATCTATGGCTGTTCTTGCAAAATAAGAACCGTACAGTATTTTACTTTTTACATAAATCTCATTCTCGGGCGTGTTGATATACTTGGGAGCTTTGTCGTTTGATTTTATAATTCTAGCTCCAAAACCAAGCACTTTTCCACTTTGATTATGAATTGGGAAAATAATTCTACCTCTGTAGTTGTCAGATAACTTATCATCTCTGTTTACAACCAACCCTGATTTTAATAATAGTTCTTTGTTATATTGACCTTCTAGAGCCGCTTTGCTGAATTCGTCTCTTGCGCCCGGATTATAACCGAGTTGAAATTTTTGTATGATGTCTTCACGAAATCCTCTTTCTTTAAGGTAACTCAATGCAATATCATTTCCTTCATTTGTATTCATCAATGCATTAATGAAAAAGTCTTTTGCAAAATTATTGATGATATACAAACTGTCTGAAGTCAATTGAAGAGCCTTAAATTCAGGGCTTGTTTCCGTTTCTTCAATTTCAATATTATATTTATCAGCTAGCCATCTTAGAGCTTCTACATAACTATACTTTTCATGTTCCATTAAAAAACCGATGGCATTTCCGCTTTTTCCGCAACCGAAACATTTGTAAATTTCTTTAGAGGGCGATACGGTAAAGGAGGGTGTTTTCTCATGATGAAAAGGACAGTTCCCTAAAAAATTGGCACCTCTTTTTTTAAGTTTTACAAAAGTGCCTACGATATCAATGATGTCGATTCTGCTTTGTATTTGCTGTATGGTGTCCTGAGTAATCAAGTTGTAAAATTATCAATTTTTAAGTTAAAACAATTTGATATTTTAAGATGCATTTACTTTGAAAATGAACGGCACATTTAAATATTTTATTAAATAATATGTTTTTTCATATTCCATATTATCAGTTCTTGTCAATAAACAAATATCTTTACACTTTGATTTATGTTATCAAAAAACAATCTTTGAATTATTAAAATAATTCAATTCATTAAAGTTTATAAATTAAATAAAATAATCAGTATGAAAAAGTTGAAACTCCTTGTATTGTTATGTTTGTTGTTGTCATCGACTTACGCTCAAAAAATGGATGACATTAACGAATTGATTGGGAAAAATCAGTATGCAGAAGCAAGAGAGTCGATCGATAGATATTTATTTAATCCCAAAAAATTAAATGATGCAGAAGGGTGGTATCGTAAAGGAACCATTTACAATTCACTGTCTAAAGAAAACGATACGCCTTTGGATTCCATGTTTTCTTTAAAATCCGTTTCTTATGATGCATTCAGAAAGTATCAGACAGTTGATTCAAAAGATTTGTTTATGATGCTTGAAAATTTCACATCTTATATTGATTTGTATTATGGATTTTACGATGTAGGTGTCAAGCAGTTCAATGCCAAACATTTCTCTGAAGCTATGGATGCTTTCAAAAAAGCCATTGAAGTAAAAGACTATATTTTATCAAAAAAGTATGAATACAATCAAGTGAAATTGTATAAGCTGGATACGGCATTGGTTATGAATTTGGCTGCTTCAGCAATACAGGCAAAAAAGGAAAATGAAGCGGTGTTGTATTACAAACAAATTACAGATGCCAGCATATATGGTGCTGATTACAAAGACATTTACGAGTATTTGTTAGATTATTATATGCGTAAAGAGGATGAAAATTCAATGAATGCCATATTAAATAAGGTAAAACAGCATTATCCCGAGAATTTAGAAAGTTGGTTGGATCTTGAATTAAAAGCAGCATCCAGGAAAGGTGATAAATCTGTATTATTTGCAAAATACGACCAGTTAATTGCAGAAAATCCTACCGGTTTTATCCTTCCTTATAATTATTCTGCGGAAATGTATAACAGTTTGTATGGAAAAGATGCAACTAATTCGGGAGATATTGCTATGAGCAATAAATTAACAGAGACTATTAAAAAGGCGATCAATAATGAACCTAATGAAGAAAAAACGGCTACTACATTAATGACCAATCATCTTTATAACATGAGTGCTGATTTAATTAATACATCTAATACTATAAAGGGTACTAAACCAGAAGACATCAAGAAGAAAAGTGATTTAAAGCTATTGGCAAATAAGACAATGGATGATTGCATTGTTTATTGTGATCAAATGGTAAAATATTACGAAGCAATTCCTGCAAAAACTGCCATACAGAAAGCGAATTACAAAATTGTTCTTGGCTATCTAAGTGATATGTATAACTTAAAAAAGAATC
>CANFOP010000121.1 GCA_947448685.1 Chitinophagaceae bacterium
AGACTTATGGGCGATATATTTTTAACTATATTTCTGGATTTATCAATTGATTCATTTAACAAACTAATTGATTGTTTCAAAGATATATTTTCAAATAAATCAACTTGATGTAAACTGTAATGAATGGCAGTAAGGTTAGGTAAAATATCATTATGCAGTTCAGAAGCAATAGCATCTCTTTCAATCTGTGAAGCTTTCATTTCTGCATGAAGTTTTTCTTGTTCAAGTAAACGATATCTTCTATGCTGAATTAAAAAAATCCTGAGAAAAAGAAAAGTAAGTGATAATAAGAAAATACAAGATCCTATGAATGCTTTAAAAATATCTCCTTCCTGGGCGAACATATATATGCAATTGAGATACACAATGAAGTTATAATAGATGAAATTTGCAGTATGATACTAATTTTTACATTATTATTATTTAATTGATAATAATAAGTAAAAAAGAGCACAATGTTATAAATGATATTCACAATGATAAATTGAATTTGTGAAACAAGGATAAAAAAAATGGATTTATTTTTAAAATCATGATTCGTCTTCAGGTTTTCTATGAGCACTCTAAAAGTTAGAACTAATAAAAAGAAATTGGATATTGTATCTACCATAGATATTCGGTAGGTATTAATTCCTATTAATATTATCTCTGTAATAATTAGTATAGATAGTGATGCTATAAATAATAAAAAATTACGTTTGATTTTATGTATTTTCAAAGCGTTTAATAAAAACAATAGATAAAAACTCGCGCCTAATAGTGTAATAGAATACCACTCAATATTGATGCTGACAGGATTCCACATTAAGAAAAAAATGATTACATGAAATAATGAAACGCAAGTGTATAAAAAAAATATCCTATAAGCCTTATCAAGTTTCATATAACAAATCAGGCCAACAGAAAATTCAATGAATATCAAAACTTCTTCAATTAAATCCAATGTTTCATACCGTTTCATTACAATAAGTTTGACGGGCATTTGTCAGGGCATGTATGTCCTCTATCCACAATTATACTTTTCTCCCCACTTAATATATCTTCAAAATTTTCATCAACCCCAACAAAAATGGAGCATACCTGATTATTCTCATTCAAACCATAATACGCTCTAAAACTTACACATCCTTCCTGATCCAATAAACTTTTAATTGCATTTGCATCAAAAGTTTCACAATAAGATAAAGCACCCTTGTAATCATTTGTCAACATATCGTTTAGGCTCTCACGATATTTTTTGGTGTATTCTTTTGCTTGGCTTAAAGAAATAAAGTTATCACTCATAATATATATTTTTTTGTAAATGTATGCTATTTTTTTTATTGTAAAAAATAAAAAAACCTACCATAGCTTAAATATTTATGGCAATCAATAATGTGGTGAAATAGAAACAAAAAGTTGGGAGTGTAAGAATTTTAGGAGGATAATCGTGGCTTCCAGGCTATTTCCGCTACGTTAAGTTTAAGACCTATATATCTGGAAAGAACAAACAAGTAATCACTTAATCGATTGAGGTATTTTATCACTAATGGGTCTACAAAAATATTTTCCTGCTGTAAAAGTACACAACAACGTTCTGCCCTTCTGCAAATACAACGACATATATGTAATGAAGAGACGGCCTGATGTCCCCCGGGAAGTATAAATGATTTCATGGGGGGCAGTTCAATATTCATTTGATCAATTTCAGACTCAAGTAATACAACATCTTGCTCTTTCAAATCGGGTATTTTCAACATCGGCTCCTTTTCCGGATCACATGCAAGTGAAGAACCAATTGTAAAAAGCCTGTCTTGAACTTCTTTGAGCATTTCTTTGCTTTTGGAATGTTGTATATAATCACTCGCAAATCCAATATATGAATTCAACTCATCTACGGTACCATAACTTTCAATACGGAGATGACTTTTGGGAACTTTCGTTCCTCCAATCAAACTAGTGGTTCCTGAATCACCTGTTTTGGTATATATTTTTGTAGACATTTTTTTCCTTTATATAAGAATGAAAACAAAAGATTTTCTAAATAGTTCGTAACATCTACAAAATAAGTGATGGATGAGCATTTATTTTATCACTTTCAATTAAACCATCTCTCAATCTAACTACTCTATGAGCAAAGGTTGAAATATCCTCTTCGTGTGTTACCAACACTACTGTGTTGCCCTCGTTATGAATTTTACCCAAAATCTCCATAATTTCATGAGAGGTCTTTGAGTCTAAATTTCCTGTTGGTTCATCTGCCAAAATTATTGATGGATTGTTAATGAGTGCACGCGCAATTGCAACACGCTGACACTGACCTCCACTCAATTCATTTGGTTTATGATGCATCCTGTCCTGTAATTTTACTTTTTCCAACACAGCGGTGGCTCTTTCCATTCTTTCCTTTTTGGATATTCCGCTATAAATTAACGGTAATGCAACATTTTCAGCGGCCGTCAATCTTGGTAATAAATTGAATTGCTGAAAAACAAATCCAATTTCCTTATTTCTTACAGATGCCAACTCATCATCATGCATCCTACTTACATCCTTACCATTTAAAATATATTTTCCTCCTGTTGGAGAATCCAAACAACCAAGAATATTCATTAAAGTAGATTTACCCGATCCGCTGGGACCCATTAAAGCAACATACTCGTTTTTGTTTATCACCATTGAAATTCCTTTCAATACCGACAACTCATGTTTTCCTAAAAAATAACTTTTAAGAATTTCTTCTAAAACAATAATAGATTGCATGTAGAAATTTATTCAATTATGATTGATGTTCCTGATTGCATAGTCAATATAACAGCGACAATTTTCCAATCTTTTCAACGCTGGTTTCAAACTATCAATCAACAAATTTATGGACTTTTAAATGATATGTTCAAAGGGGAAACCAAAATCACCCATTTTACCGATATAGAATGAATTTGAAACTTAAATATTTTAAATCATTTCTTTAATTGTGCTTCAAGTTATTCCTCTTAAGTTCTTTTGTTATCTTCGCCTTCAGATATACTTTTACATACATGAATGCAGAAAATCAAATAAAAAAACAAACCAACTTACCTTCAAGAATTGTGATGAGTGGAATAAGGCCTACAGGTATGGTTCATCTTGGAAATTATTTTGGCGCAATTAGAAATTATGTAAGAATGCAGGAAGAATTTGAATGTTATTTTATGATTGCAGACTTACATTCACTTACAACACATCCTGATACCAGCACTTTAAAAGAAAATGTAAAAAGAGTCATTGCCGAAAATATTGCCTGCGGCCTGAATCCTGATAAAGCAACATTTTATTGCCAAAGTCATTTATACGAAACAGGTGAATTATACCTTTATTTAAATATGCTTGCTTATAAGGGAGAATTGGAAAAAACGGTTACATTCAAAGATAAAGCAAGACAGCATCCTGAAAATGTAAATGCCGGACTACTCACCTATCCTGTACTTCAGACTGCAGATATCATTATGCATCGGGCAAGTCTTGTACCAGTGGGTAAAGATCAGGAACAACATCTTGAAATGGCCAGAAATTTCGTTGTAAGATTCAATCACAGATACGGAGAAATCTTCCCAGAACCACATGCCTTCAACTATAATCAGGACTTAATAAAAGTTCCTGGATTGGATGGGTCAGGCAAAATGAGTAAGAGTGAAAACAATATGTCTACATTGTATTTTGGAGATGATGACGACACTATCCGAAAAAAAGTAATGAAAGCTAAAACGGATGCCGGTCCAACTGTTTCAAACTCTCCAAAACCTGACTATATCGAAAATCTATTCATGTTAATGAAACTCGTAAGTAGCGAGGATGTTATTATTAAATATAATAATGATTATAACAACTGCCATATTCGTTACGGAGATATGAAAAAGCAACTTGGAGAAGATATGATTCAATTTATTGCTCCTATTCGTCAAAAAACCAACGATATTCTTGAAAATGACCAGTTTATCAATGAAGTAATGGAAAAAGGTGCGCAAAAATCAAGAGAAAGTGCAAAAAAAACGATGGAATTGGTCAGAGAAGCAATGGGATTAAATTATTTTTAAGAATTCAGCAAAATTAAAATATTGTGATTATTTATTCAATACTTTCGCATAAAGGATAAATCTATTATTACATCATGGCCAAATCAAAAAAACCTAAACATATTGCCATTGCTGGAAATATCGGGGCGGGAAAAACAACCCTTACTGAATTACTTAGCAAACACTATAAATGGATTCCACAATTTGAAGACGTAGACCATAACCCGTATTTAAATGACTTTTACGAAGATATGCCCCGTTGGAGTTTTAATTTGCAAATTTTCTTTTTAAATAGCAGATTAAATCAGTTACTGGAAATTCAGCGTGGTACCGAGACCGTTATACAAGACAGAACAATATTTGAGGATGCCAATATATTTGCTCCTAATTTGCATGACATGGGGCTGATGGGTAAAAGAGATTTTGACAACTACTACAAATTTTTTGAGACTTTAAAATCAATGGTACAACCTCCTGATTTGCTGATTTATCTTAAAGCTTCCGTTCCAACTCTTGTTGGCCAAATACAAAAAAGAGGCAGAGAATACGAAGAAAACATCCGTTTGGATTATCTGAAAAAACTGAATGACCTTTATAACAATTGGATAGATAATTATAAAGAGGGAGCACTTCTCGTAATTGATGCCGATAAAAACAAATTTGCTGAAAATGAAGAACATTTAGGAGAAATTATTGCAAAAATCGATTCAACACTTTTTGGATTATTTTAAAATGCAGGAAGTTTTTTTGAAAAGTTCAATCTGAAAAATCATTTAATCAATCAACTGATTTTTCATTGCATAAAATACAAGACCAACTGAGTTTTTTACGCCAAACCTTTCCATTAGTCTGTCTTTGATTGCCTCAACAGTCCTTGCACTTATTCCCATTTTGCCGGAGATTTCGGCAGCGGTAAATTCCATACAAACCAGTGTTAGTACTTCTTTTTCTCTATCACTTAATACAACCTCTGAAGTTAAACTTGGATTGAATTTTTGTTTGGAATAATTCTTTTTTATCAGCACTTTATTAACGAAAGGATTTAAATAAAAACCCGTTCGCATCACATCTGATATTGCCTTTTTAATTTCGGCAGGGTCGGTATTTTTCAAAAGATAACCGGCTGCACCACAATCCATCAAATGGCCTACAAAGCGCTCGTCTTCATACATGGTTAAAATTATAACTCTGATTCCGGGAAAATTTTTAGTAATTAATTTGGTAGCGTCAATACCATCTTTTTTAGGCATTTTTAAATCACACAAAACCACATCTGGCTTGGCTTCGGGTATTTTAGACAACAAGTCTTCCCCATCATCTGCCTCCATCACAAACTTTATGTTTGTATATTGTCGCATAGACAATATTACTCCTTTCCTAAAGAGTTTGTGGTCATCAGCAATGGCAACTTTAATTTGATTTATATCACTCATACTTGCTCTGTAAAAATAATACCTTTAGCAGAGAGAATGGAAAAAATATTAAATTTTGGATAAGTTGTTAGAATTTATTCCCTCTTGGAATTTCTATTGTAATTTTATAATAGGTTTGACTTGGGTCTATTTCGAAAAAGATGTGACCATTCAACAAGTTAATTCTGCTGGCAATATTTTTTAAACCAAGCCCTTGAGAACCTTGATTTAGCTTGTCGAACTCTGCTTGTGTTATCCCTTTTCCATCATGATGAATTCTAAGGTATAAATTATTACCCGTTACATTTTGAGTAAGGTGTATAAACCCGGCACTGCTATGCTTTAGAATATTGTTTACCAATTCTTGAATAATTCTAAAAACAAGCAATTCTTGCTCAACCTTAAGCCTCTCTTTATAATCGTGAAATCTCGCGCTTGCATTAATTACACCGCTACCACTTATTTTTTGAAATAAATCAGTCGTAGCACTTTCTAAACCAAAATTCTTTAATGTTGGTGGCATTAAACTATGGCTGATATTTCTAATTAATAAAATGGCATCATCTATAATTTGCTTTGCGCTAA
>CANFOP010000122.1 GCA_947448685.1 Chitinophagaceae bacterium
TGTGAGTCATACACATGGCATGGTACAACCTATACAACCAGCGGTTCATACACTTACAGTTATACCAATGGGTCTAACTGTGCTTCTGTTGATACACTTCACTTGACTGTGAATTCACGTCCAGATGTAAGTATTATACCTGCTTCGGCTACAGTCTATGTAGGTTCAACCACAACAATTTCATCAATACCTGCAGGAAGTACATGGCAAGTCAACAATACAACAATTGCTACCATTGATACAACAGGACTCGTGAGAGGTCTGCTAGTAGGTTCAACAAATGCTACAATAACAATTACTAATACAATAACCGGATGTTCAAATAGTGCAACCACATTAGTAACTGTAATTGCCAATCATGTTCCATTGGCTGTAAATGATATTTATTCATTGGAACAAGATTCTACATTACAATCAACAGTTGCCACTAATGATACCATGAGTGCCGATGGGGGTAATACTTTTACATTGATATCTGGCGTAAGTCATGGAACACTTACATTTAACAGTAATGGAACGTTTATTTATACGCCAAATCAAGGTTTCAGTGCTTCTGATACATTCTATTACTCATTATGCGATGCTAACGGAGATTGTGATACAGCAAGGGTTGTAATATTTTTAGAAGCAGCTGCTCCAGTTACGCTTACTAATTTCACTGCTAAGTTGTATAATAAAAACCAGGCATTACTGAACTGGTCAACAGAAAATGAAATCAATTCGAATCGTTATGAAGTTGAAAGAAGTATTGACGGCATACACTATAATAACAGAGGAAATGTAAGAGCGATTGGCCATTCAAATGTTACACAACGTTATCAATATATAGATGACTTAAATGTAAATGTTAAAATTGTTTATTATAGATTAAAAATGATTGACAATGATGGTTCGTTTGAATACTCTAATATTGTTCCTTTAAAATTGAATGGAGTATCAAATCCTGAAGACATTAAAGTTTATCCTTCTCCTTTTGTTTCAGAATTTAACGTAGAAATAAATAGTCAGAAATCTCAACCGGTCAGCATTCGATTATTCACAACAGAAGGTAAATTGATTTTAAACAAAAATGCTCAATTAGTAATTGGTAAAAACATACTTAAAGTTGATAACGTGGGTATTTTACAGCGCGCAAATTACTTTGTAGAAATTACAATTGATAACAAGAAATACATTCAGAAAATTTTGAAAAAAGTGAATGAATAAATATTCCAATTCCCATAATCATGATATTTGCATCTTATGATTAAGCCTAAGGCTGTCTGAAAAGACAGCCTTTTTAATAAATAGAATTAACTACTTGAATATAATGGCACTTAGTGGTGGAATATCAAATTTCATTTTGCAAAGCATATTTTTTTTATCTAAAATTTGAATATCTAATTCATTATTTAAACCAAGCCCGGAACCCCAGAATGCAATATCATTTGAATTGAATATTTCTTTCCATGTTTTTTTTCCATGTAGAAAAAGTTCCCATTCAGAGTAGTGATGATTTGACATATTCAATACAATAAGAAGGTCGTCTTTGTTTTTTTTACCTTTTCGCTTGAATGCAATGATGCCTTCATTCTTTTTATTAAGTTCAATCCATTCAAAACCATTACTTTCAAACTGATGAATATGCAGAGCGTTTTCAGATTGATAAAGATGACCAAGCGTTTTAACGCAACTTTGTAATTTATGATGCGATACATGTTGAAGTAAATGCCAATCAAGTTCAGTTTTTTCATTCCATTCGCTTGTTTGTCCAAATTCATTTCCCATAAACATTAGTTTGGCTCCAGGATGGGTGTACATATAAGTATATAATAAGCGTAGGTTTGCAAACTTTTCCCATTCCAATCCCGGCATCTTATATATCATAGGGCTTTTTCCATGAACCACTTCATCATGACTTAACGGTAGCATGAATTTTTCATCATAGAAATACATCATGCTAAAACTAAAAGTATCCTGCAGGTGTTTTCTTTTGGGGTGAGGTGTTTTAAAGTACTTAAAAGTATCATGCATCCATCCCATCATCCATTTCATCCCAAAGCCAAAACCTCCTTGAGAAATTGGAGTGGTAATGGCTGGCCAATCTGATGCTTCTTCAGCTATTGTTTGAGTATCTGGAAATGCTGAATAAATCATCTTATTTAATTTTTTTAAAAAATCAACAGCTTCCAAATTTTCATTGGTTCCGTATTCATTAGGAACCCATTGCCCTTTTTTTCTTGAGTAATCCAATCTGATGATAGAATTTACTGCATCAACCCTTAACCCATCAACATGATAATGCTTCATCCAAAAATGAGCACTACTTAATAAAAACGATTGAACTTCTCCCCTTTTATAATTAAATATATAACTCTTCCAATCAGGATGATAGCCCTTTCTCGTGTCTGCATATTCATAAGTATGAGCGCCATCAAAAAAATACAACCCATGAGCATCTGAGGGGAAATGAGAAGGAACCCAGTCAAGTATAACACCTATATCATTTTGATGAAGCGTATCTATCAAATACATCAAATCTTCGGGTAAGCCAAACCGTGAAGTTGGCGAAAAATATCCTGTACACTGATAACCCCAACTCGCATCATAAGGAAATTCCATTATAGGCATGAATTCAACATGTGTGAAATTCATTTCCTTAATATACGGAATTAATAAATCGGCCATTTGTCTGTATGAATTAAAACTGTTTTCATCATTTTTATTGGGACGCATCCAGCTTCCCAGATGCATTTCATATACATTCCACGGAGCGTTTAAAGAGTTTTTTATTTTTCTTTTATTCATCCATTTTTTGTCCTTCCATGAATACTTTACATCCCAAGTTACAGAAGCAGTTGCTGGTCTCAATTCTGAAAATTTTGCATAAGGATCTGCTTTATAAATTTCTTTTCCCTGATTACTAATGATAAGGAATTTGTAAAGACTCCCTTTAGGTATATTGGGTATAAATCCCTCCCAAATTCCTGAATGATCTAATCTGACAAAAAGCGGATGAGAAATCTTGTTCCAATGGTTGAAATCGCCCACCACTGAAACCATTTTAGCATTGGGTGCCCAGACTGAAAAATAATTACCTTTTTTATTTAATATTTTTAATTCATGACTTCCGAAGTAATCATAAGCATTATGAAGTGTACCTTTTTGAAATGAATGTATGATTGGTTCATTAAACAGCGAATAATTCCAAACAGTTTTTGTTGAATCAATAAAATGTTCGTCTTCATATCGCATAGTTATAGATTTAATACTTGAACAAAAAAGGTATATAAAAATACATTATCTTATCTTGCATAAAAAAATATATTATCATATTAATTGATAAAAAAATCTACACATGATGAAGCAGTTATTCACTATAATTTTTTTGATATTGTTGGCACAATCAGTTCAATCTCAAAACATAAAGATAGGTGGTAAAGTATTGGGAGTATCATCTAATAATTCTATTAAAAATGCTGTTGTTATGATTATTGATATGAAAGATTCAACAATAGAAAATTTTGTCAGAACAAATAATGATGGTAGTTACTATTTTTTAAATCTTTCAAAAGGCAGAAAAATACTGATGGTTACTCATCCTTTATTTGCAGATTACGTGGATACATTGAATGTATCTGAATCATCCGAAACAATTCCTGTCATATCATTGACTGATAAAAGTAAATTACTTGAAGCGATTATTATCAAAAGTGGCGGAAGCATTAAAATTAAAGGAGACACAACCATTTATACTGCGGATAGTTTTAACGTAAGTGCCAATGCAAATGTAGAAGAACTTTTGAAAAAAATGCCAGGTATTCAAGTTGATAAAAATGGTCAGATAAAAGCAATGGGTGAAAAAGTTGAAAAAGTATTAGTTGACGGGGAAGAATTTTTTGGTGATGATCCAGGTATGGCAGTCAAAAATATAAGGGCTGATGCAGTTAAAGAAGTTCAAGTATTTGACAAAAAAAGTGATCAGGCTGCATTTACTGGAATTGATGACGGCAATACTAAAAAGACAATCAATTTAAAATTAAAAGATGACCGTAAGAAAGGTTATTTCGGTAAAATAACCACTTCGGGTGGCATAGTCAAGGATATCACAAACAGATTCAATAATAATCTCATGCTGGGATCTTTTAAGGGAAAAAGAAAAATATCAGCATTTGTGTTGAATGGAAATACCGGACAAGATGGATTAAGTTGGCAAGACAGACAAAAATATGGGGGAAGTGAAGACAACAACTTTGAAATGATGGATGATGATGGAATTTTTAGTTATCAAATTTCAAATAACAGCACATTTGATGATATTTATATTAATACAGAAAATGGTTTCATCAGAAATTTGAATGCAGGCATTCAGTACAGCAATAAATGGAATGAGATTCACAATGTAAATTTCTCTCCAAAATACAATTTACAAGATTATCACAATGATAAATCAACCAATAACATTACTCAATTAAATGATTCTGCTTTATATAAATTCGATTCTGTAAAAACCAATATTTATAGATACAATGTAAAAAACTCTTTTATTTATGATTTGAAATTGGATAACAATAACAGTCTTAAAATGACTGTAAAGACAAATTATTATAATACTGACAGTAAAGAAAAATCGAATTCACTAACAAAAAGCAGTTCTGATAACTTAATAAATAGTTCTAACAGAGACAACGAAATTCAAAATACTAAAAATGATTTTTCCGGTAATTTATTATTGAAGCATAAATTCAATAAAAACAAAAGGACATTGTCATTAAACAGTGATTTTGTTGCATCAAGCGCTTCCGGCAATAATTTTCTTGTTTCCAATAATAAAATATATTTTAACGGGAACCCGTATAATTTATATATAGACCAACTTACAAAATCAGAAAAAAAATCCAATAAGGTTTCAAGCAAATTGTCATTTACAGAACCTATTAACAAAAAATGGTCAATGGAAATGAGTTATGAATTTACACTCAATAAAGGAATCAATCAACAGTTCACTTATCAGAAATCAGTACCTGCAAATATATATGATCAGTTGGTTGATACACTTTCCAACTCTTTTGACCAAACTATTGTTGTTCAAACTCCTGCTGCTAAATTTAATTACTCACATAAGAAATTCAAATTCAATGCAGGTTCAGGTTTTGGAATTACATCATTTGATTTATTGGATAAAACAATCAGTAAAAACTACAACAGAAATTATACCAATGTTTTTCCAAATGCAAGTTTTGTTTACAACTATAAAAGCAATCATGCGTTGAGGATAAAGTACAATGGATATCAAACACAACCCACCATTAATCAATTGCAACCATTGAGAAACAACAGTGATATTTTTAACCAATATGTAGGTAACCCCAATTTAAAACCTTCTTTTGCAAACAATATCAACCTTGTACACAATGGATATAGTTTTTTGAAAAATATCTGGAATTATCAATCATTGAACATTACTTTAAACAAAAATGCTATTACCAATAACAAGGAAATCAATCCATTGACGGGGGCTACAAAATCTACTCCCATCAACACAAATGGCAATTACAATATCAACTTATGGGCTGGTTCGGGGTTTAAATTAAAGAAATCCAACATTGACATTCAATTAAACACAAATGCAAATGTTTCTAGATTTGCAGATGTAATCAACAATAACATAAGTTATGCTTCAACTTATTCGGGAGGACTTTCATTAGGCGCGAATAAGTCAAAAAAAGACAAGTATGATATTTCTATCAATAATGACATCAATTACAATATTAACAGAAATGCGCAAACCAGTACTTCCAATCGTTTTGCCAGTAACAATGCCAGTGTGAATTTTACCTATTATTATAAAAAGGTATGGTCAATTATAACTGACTATAATTATTTTCAAAGTCAAAAAGTTTCTGCTCAGTCTCCCGCCTACAACAACCATATTTGGAA
>CANFOP010000123.1 GCA_947448685.1 Chitinophagaceae bacterium
CATTGGTTGACTGCACCTGCATGAACAAACGCTTCCAATATTGACTTATAAGCATCTTGCAATTCCACATATTTGCCAATCAGTCCAATATTTATTTTGTGTTTAGGTGAAACAAGCATTTGAAGAAAATGATTCCATTTTGACAACTCTGGAGCAGCGTATCCGTTAATGTGTAGTTTTTTCAAAACTATCACATCTAATCCTTCCTGTAGCATTTTTAAAGGAACTTCATATATGCTGCTGGCATCCATTGCTTCAATCACTGCTTCAGTCTTAACATTACAGAACAAAGCAATTTTCTTTCTGAGTTCTTTGCTTAAGGCACGTTCAGTTCTGCAAACAATAACATTTGGCTGAACACCTTCCTGACTTAACAATCTGACACTATGTTGAGTTGGTTTGGTTTTTAATTCTTTTGCTGCTTTTAAATAAGGTATCAAAGTCAGGTGAACAACTATACAATCTTCTTCAGGTAGTTCCCATTGAATCTGTCTAACGGCTTCCACAAAAGGTAAACTTTCAATATCCCCTACAGTCCCTCCTAATTCTGTAATAATGATATCATATTCTCCACTGTTACCCAACAACATCATTCTTCGTTTAATCTCATCAGTTATATGAGGAACCACTTGAACAGTTTTTCCCAGATATGCTCCTTCTCTTTCTTTATTGATTACAGTTTGGTAAATTCTCCCGGTTGTAACATTATTTGCCTGAGAAGTTGGAATATTTAAAAATCTTTCATAATGTCCAAGATCGAGATCGGTTTCAGCGCCATCATCCGTTACATAGCATTCGCCATGTTCATAAGGATTCAAAGTCCCTGGATCAACATTGATGTATGGATCAAATTTTTGTATGGTGACTTTCAGGCCTCTACTTTGCAGAAGTTTAGCAAGAGATGCGGCAATAATACCTTTACCTAAAGAAGAAGTTACACCACCAGTTACAAATACAAACTTGGCCATGATAAAAATTTAAAAACATTATTAAATACAAGCCAACCAAAGTTTATTCCTTTGTTTAACAAACGAAAAAATAAAAGATAGATTAACTGCTAAAATGACCGAAGAATGAATAAAAATATCCTAGAGGTCATGTAAAGATAGGATGATTTTTATTTACAATAAAATTTCGTCCATTATTTTGAAAATAAATTTATAATTCAAGTCGTGTTATTAGAGTAATAAATTAAAAAATCTATCGGATAATATATTAAATTCGTTTATTTTAAAGCAAAACAAAATCTTCTTGACAATATTAAAATTTATATTTTTTTTTACTTTTCTCCTCTTCATTATTCCAAGGATTCCATTTGTAAAAAAAACCGGAATGGAAAAACAGGAATTAATGGCTTTGTTTATCATCAAATTATTTGCCGGATTTTTAATTGGGTGGGTATCCGCAAACTACTATCCTGTCAATGATTATTGGGATTTGAATTACAAAAGCATTGAAGACTTTCATTTATTATTGAATCATCCAAGAAGTTTTTTTTCTGATTTGTTCTACAATCCATATCAAGGCAATTTTGGAAGATTTTTCAATGCTGTTGGATCATATTGGAACGATCTAAGAAATAACATAATTATTAAAATATTGGCAATATTGAATATAGTGAGTCATGGTAGTTATTATATAAACAGTATGTTATTGAATTCTTTTGGATTTATAGGATTGACAGCACTTTACAGGGTATATAAAGATGTTTATCCGCAATACAAAACCAGATTAATGATTGGATGCTTTTTATTGCCATCTACCTTGTATTTCACATCAGGAATACACAAAGATTTGTTTGTAGCCACTTTTCTTGCCTTCTTTGTCTATTCTATTTATTTTATTGTTCAAAAAGGATTTTCATGGAAAAGATTAGGGTTGATGGTATTTTCAACTCTGATGTTATTGATACTGAGAAATTTTCTTTTTATCATATTAATACCCGCAACGATTAGTTATTTTATTTCTGCTAAATTCAACATCAATCCTTTAAAAATAAGTGCATTGATCTTGTTTTCTATATTAATAGTTTTGGGTTCAATTGAATTGCTTTTCAAAAATTTTCATCCATTGGAAATTATCACTCAACGACAATATGATTTTTTGACATTGGAAAAAGCAGGGTCTCAGTTACAAATGAATGAATTGAAACCAACTTTTAAGAGTTTCATAGTCAATTTTCCTCAGGCAGTCAACCATGCTTTTTTAAGACCTTATTATTGGGACAGTTCCAATAAATTTTCATTTCTGCTTTCTATAGAATTAACAGGTTACTTATTGTTACTCATCCTTTTTTTATTTCGCTTTCAAATGAAGATAAACATCAACAGTAATATTGTTGTTTTTGGAATTATTGTATCCATGTATATGTTTTTATTTATAGGATATATCATACCCAATATAGGATCAATCGTTCGTTACAGAAGTATCTATATTCCTTTTTTAATTACACCTATTTTTTCCAATGTAAAGTTCAATTTGAATACACATTATAAACATTAATATGTAATATATTTCTTCATATTGGTTTAATATTTCTCTTTTTAAGAAATAATATTTGATATTTTGTATTACAATTTCTTAAATTCGCAATATAAAACATCAAAAAGTATGAAAAATATGAGATTTGAGGCTATAAAAAACATAGTTAATAATACTGTTAAGTATGAGGTAAAAGCATCAGACAAAGTGTCAACAATTTTCAATGAACATGTTTTTACTTTAAAAACTGCTCGTCATTATTTAAGTGATGAAGCCTACAAAAGCCTTCAGGCTTCAACTTTTACCGGGAAAAAGATTGATCGTTCCATGGGTAGCAATATTGCCAACGGAATGAAAGCCTGGGCTGAAGAAAAGGGAGTAACTCATTTTACGCATTGGTTTCAACCATTGACAGGATTATCGGCTGAAAAACATGATTCTTTCTTTACACTAAAAGGCGATGGTACACCTATACAGGAATTTGAGGGTGCCGCTTTAATACAACAAGAACCCGATGCATCTTCTTTTCCAAGCGGAGGATTGAGAGCAACATTTGAAGCTCGAGGTTATACAGCATGGGATCCATCATCTCCCGCCTTTATTATGGAAATTGGTCAGGGTAAAACACTTTGTATTCCCACTATATTTGTTTCATACACAGGAGAATCATTAGATACAAAAACGCCTTTGCTAAAGGCGATTGTTGCATTAGATAAAGCAGCCGTTGATGTTTGTCAGTATTTCGATAAAAATATTTCTAAAGTAAATGCAACTCTTGGATGGGAACAGGAGTACTTTCTTGTAGATGTAGGATTGGCAACTGCAAGACCCGATTTACTTCTTACAGGAAGAACCATTTTTGGTCATGCGCCAGCAAAAGGACAACAATTGGAGGATCATTATTTTGGAGCAATACCAGAAAGGGTGTATGCCTTTATGAGAGACTTTGAACAGGAAGCCTATAAGTTGGGAATTCCACTAAGAACTCGACACAATGAAGTTGCTCCTGCCCAATTTGAATGTGCCCCTATTTTTGAAGAGATAAATTTAGCGGTTGACCATAACACTCTTCTGATGGACATCATGACAAGAGTTGCAAAACGCCATAATCTTCATGTATTACTTCATGAAAAACCATTTGCCGGAATCAATGGAAGTGGCAAACACAATAACTGGAGCATGAGCACAGATACTGGTGTAAATCTTTTGGCTCCCGGAAAAACGCCTAAGACAAATTTGATGTTTCTCACCTTTTTTGTAAATACCATCAAGGCAGTACATGATTATGCAGATTTAATAAGAGCATCAATTGCAAGTGAAAGCAATGACCATCGTTTGGGAGCAAATGAAGCACCTCCGGCAATCATATCTATTTTTATTGGAAAATACCTTACAGATGTTCTCCATCAAATAGAACAAAGAGTAGGCGGACATTTTGACGAAACAGATGAAGCGATGTTAAAGATGGATATACACAAAAGTATACCTGAATTGATGCTTGACAATACAGATCGAAACCGTACCTCACCTTTTGCCTTTACAGGAAATAAATTCGAATTCAGAGCAGTTGGCTCATCTGCTAATTGTGCAACTCCTATGACTGTTTTAAATACCATTATGGCTGAAACACTCAAGTCCTTTAAAAAAGAAGTTGATACTTTGATTGAAAAAGGAGAAAAAAAGGAAGTTGCTTTAATGCATATTATTCAAAAATACATTGTTGAAAGCAAGAAAATTTTATTTGAAGGTGACGGCTACAGCAAGGAATGGGAATTGGAAGCGGAGAAACGTGGATTGGCAAATATCAAAACTACCCCCCTTTCTTTGGATGCGTTTAATTCAGAAAAAGCCAAAAAAATATTTGAAAACAACAGCATTTACAATCATGTTGAATTGGAAGCTCGTCATGAAATCATGCTTGAATCTTACATTAAAAAAGTTCAAATAGAAGCGAGGGTTATGGGCGATATTGCAACAACTTTAATCATTCCGGCTGCTTTAAATTATCAGAATGTTTTATTGGAAAATATAAAGGGTTTTAAAGAAATCGGCCTTCCCGCTTCTTCATTCGAAAATCAAAAAGCAATTCTTGAAAAAATTAATTTTCATATTAATGGTATCAGTAAGGGAATTACTTCGATGATAGAAAGCAGAAAAAAAGTCAATGAAATAAATGACACCAGAGAAAAAGCGATTGCATATTGCGACAATATCAAGAATGCCTATTTTGATGAAATCAGACTGCACGCTGATAAACTAGAATTATTAATTGATGACAATTTATGGCCTTTACCTAAATACAGGGAATTGCTTTTTTTAAGATAGTATTTATATATTCTTCATATATTGTTCTGGATTTTTTTAAGATCCTAATTTGATGGAGATATCGTCTGTTTTAAATAACTTTATAGCATCAACTTTTATTCAAAACTTATAAATTTTTTAAAAAATGAAAAAAATCTCAATGCTTGCTTTAGCATTTGCCTTAACGATGAATGTATTTAGCCAGTCTAAATCAGATGCTGAATCTCAATCTCCTGAGGCTAGAAAAAACGCTGAAATTGCAAAAAGACAAGGTGATGCACGCTACCAGGAAATCATTAAAGCTTTAAATCTAACAGACGATCAAAAAGATAAACTTAAAGAAATTAATAAAATAAACAAGGAATCAAAGGCTAAAGTAAATAGTGATACAACATTATCGGATGACGAAAAAAAACAAAGATTAAAGGAAATTCGTAAGGATAAAACTAAACGTTTTTTAGAAATCCTTACACCAGAACAAGTTACCTTATATAATGAAATGAAAAAAGCCGACAAGGAAAAAGATAAAGAGAAAGAATAATTTTATTTGTAAGTCTTTTAAATTTATTAAAACCGGTTCTTCATAAAAGAACCGGTTTTCTATTTAGTATTATTTCCTGAAATTTTTTTATTAAAACAATTCCGGTTGACCCTGATTATCTTTTTTCTCTTTTATTTCCCATTCCATTTCAACAGACTTTGAAAAATCAATTAATTTAGCCCCATTTGCTTTCCAACCCATAACTTCCACCAGATCTGCTACTTTGTATTTTTTGCTGACCTGTTGTTGTCCTCTGCCTGTTTGTATTTTTAAAATAGGGTTTTCATTTGTTGTAACTGCTTCCAGCGTATTGTCTTTACCTTCTTTAATAAACAAAAACTTCGTATTCAATGTTGATGTTTCAATTTTAAAACGCTTGATGTAGTATTGCAATTTATCTTTATCAAGATATACCGCTGTAAGAATTTTCGAAGGTTGATACTTTTCAATGAGTAATATTTTATCAGGGTCAAAACGCTGCGTTATTTCCTGATTGGTAATTTCATAATTTCCATCATTGTAAATGACCAAAATGCGATCCTCTGCATCAAACATACCCAAATACTCCCCTTTC
>CANFOP010000124.1 GCA_947448685.1 Chitinophagaceae bacterium
ACTAAGAAATGTTACGTAAAACAAGAAGGTGAAAAAAAATTTAGAATCATTCTGACCCAAGGGTTAAACAGGCAAATCAGAAGAA
This sequence comes from Chitinophagaceae bacterium, assembly GCA_947448685.1. Lineage (GTDB taxonomy): Bacteria > Bacteroidota > Bacteroidia > Chitinophagales > Chitinophagaceae > Ferruginibacter. The sequence continues at coordinate 86 of CANFOP010000124.1, forward strand.
TGTGCGAATTGTTGAATTATCAGGTACAAACATTAACAAGAGTTCGCATCATGAATATTGGAATAACCAATCTTGCTCCCGGTAAATGGCGATATTTTACTCAAGGTGAAATCATTACAATGGCTGAACTATTAAAAAATAGCAGTAAAACAGAGGAAGTTGATGGTTTTGAAGAATAAGATATTTTTTATTTTTTTTATTTAGTTTCATTTATATTTGCATAGAATTCCATACTTATTAAATTTAATCCGTATTGAATTTTCCGATTGTATAAATCGGTTGATAAAGTTTTACTTGTTTATTCTATGAAAAAATTATTTAAAGATCTACAAAAGCGAAACAAAGTTCTTTTTTGGTTTGGCATTTCTCAGTTAATTATTGTAATTATTTGCCTTTTTAGTTCCATCTATTCAGACAATGTTATTCTTGGAGTCAATGCTTTTTCAAAGCCATTGAAGTATTCTTTTTCATCGATGATAACTTGTTGGTCTCTTTGCTGGATTTTATATTACATGGAGTCTTCCAGTGTAAAAAAATCTGTCAGTTGGATTATCGGAATAAGTGTATTATTGGAAAACCTGATTATATTGATTCAATCATTCAGAACTGAGCCGGCACATTATAATATGTCTACTCCTTTGAATTCATTGATGTCGGTGTTGATTATTTTCTTTATGTTGATATTTTCATTGACGCTTATCAGAGTAGCTGTTCTTTTTTTTAATCAACAAAAATTTCCTGTAAGTCAACATTATACTTGGGGTGTTCGATTGGGTGTATTGATATTTGTCTCATCCTCTATCTTGATAGGAGGAATGATGTTTGGAATGATGTCTCATACGATTGGAGGTAATGATGGTGATATAGGCTTGCCTTTTTTAAACTGGAGCAGCAAATACGGTGATTTGAGGGTTGCTCATTTTTTAGGGGTACATGCTTTACAAGTGATACCATTGTTAAGTTATTACGTTTTTAAAAAGAAAAACAGTGTTGTCTATTTCTCCATTTTATACATACTTCTTATTCTTATCTTTGTAATAATGGCATTTAGTGAAATGCCTTTACTTGCAAAATGATACAGTATTTAACCTTTATACGGTAATAAATTGAAAGAAGGCTCTAATTTAGTAATTCAGCAGACAAAATATTGGATAAAAAATACCGTGATAGGCTTGAATTTTTGTCCATTTGCTTCTCAATCATTTATAGAGAATAAGATTTCATACAAAGTTGAGTTCAATGCAAATTTATCCAGTGCATTAGAGGGATTAATGACCCTTTGTAATGATATGATTGAAGATTCTGATATTGAAACTGCTTTGCTTATTTTACCTGATATGTTTTCTGATTTTTTTGAATATCTGGACTTAGTTGAATATGCCGAGAAATTACTGCAAAAAGAAAAATTAGAAGGGGTTTTTCAAATAGCCAGTTTTCATCCCTTGTATCAATTTGCCGGTACGATTGAGAATGATCCATCCAATTATACCAATCGCTCCCCTTATCCAATGCTTCATATTTTAAGGGAAGAAAGTGTAGAAAAAGCACTTGACAAACTTCCGCATCCCGAACAAATACCGGAAAGAAACATAGCCCATGCCAATCAATTGGGGTTGGATTATATGAAACAACTATTGAATGCTTGTTTTGGTGATGTTTAACTAACTGAATATTAATTAAAAAGGGTTTTAAGTGGACTTAATATGCAAATTTAAAAGTGCATAAAAATAATTAAAATGCATTTCACAATGTGCAAAAAATTGCTAAATTTGCACAAACGAATGTGTATATGAATTCACTGTTCGAACAATCCGAATATTTATTAAGTAACACAACGCTCGGTTTTAAGCGATTTCTGTTTAATGAAATAAAGTGGAACAATCGCCTAATTGGTATTAAAGGAGCCAGGGGAACCGGTAAAACTACATTGTCATTACAATGGTTGAAGCAACAAGATTTACCTGTAACAAAAGCGGCCTATTTTTCATTGGACGATCTCTATTTTACAAATCATAGTTTAAAAGAAACGATTGCTCAGTTTTATAAACAAGGTGGTAAAATGCTGGTGTTGGATGAAGTACACAAATATAAAAATTGGTCCATCGAAATAAAAAATATCTATGACATTTACACAGGGATAAAAATAATTTTCACCGGATCTTCAATTATTGATATCAGCAGACAAGAAGGAGATTTGAGCAGAAGGGCTATTGTTTACGAATTACCTGGTTTATCGTACCGTGAGTTTCTTTCTTTAAAACATAATGTACAACTACCAGTATTTTCTTTGAATGATATTTTGAAAGATGCTTCTGCTCTGAAGAAAAAACTGCCCAATAATTTTCGCCCCATAGAGTATTTAAATGAGTATTTACAAACAGGTTATTATCCTTTTATGGTGGAGGATAAAGAAACTGTTCATCATAAAATAAATCAGTTAATAAGAACAATTGTTGAATATGATATGGCAGAATTGAAGGAATTTGATATTCGCAATGCCAAAAAAATATTGCAATTGATGTATGTGATTTCACAGCAGGTGCCTTTTAAACCAAACCTGGTTTCATTGGCAGAAAAAACAAGCATACATAGAAACACACTCAATAATTATCTTCATTATTTGGAACAGGCAAAACTGATTTCATTGTTGCAGCCTGCAGGTAAAAGCACAGCAGTATTGCAAAAGCCGGAAAAGATTTATTTGAACAATACAAATCTTTTATATGCTTTGGCTGAACAACAAGTAGATAAAGGAAATCTTCGTGAAACATTTTTCCTATCGCAATTAATTGCAGTGAGTAAAATAACTATGCCAAAACAGGGCGACTTTTTCGTTGATAATAAATATACTTTTGAAGTTGGGGGCAAGGATAAATCAATAAAACAGATTGCAGGAATAAAAAATGCATGGGTGGTTAAAGATGATTTGGAATTTCCTATTGGAAATGAATTGCCATTGTGGATGTTTGGTTGCTTATATTGATTGCTACAAACGATTAAAGATTCCTTGACAATTCGAAGAGAATTTTTACTCATTCTCTTTGAAATAGTTATTAATGTGCAAGTTTACACTGTGTTTTATTTGTCAAAATAGAGTTGCCACTTGTTGTTGGGTCATCTAAATCATATCTTATATTAAATTGGCCTCAATCTAATTTTGTTTATCCTTAGTTCTGCAATATTATTATTGCATTCTTGGAAGTAACCAATCTAAACTAAAATAGTATTAAAATTTATTATATATAAAATCTGTGCCTTCGCTTTCAATATTTATAATGAAAATCTTTTTAAAGTTATATTTCGACACCAAAAATGTCGAATAATGAATTCATATTGCTGATTTTATTGTACTTTTTATTACACAAAGAAAAACTTCAATAAAAAACTCAATTGTTACTGAAAAATGCTATATTTGCACCCCGAAATTAAAGGTTTTCGGGAATTTCCCACATGGCTCCATAAGTTTCCGTCTGTTCGGAACGCCGGCAGGGAGTAACTAAAAAGTTATTAAAACAATGCCAAAGGTTAAAACCAACAGCAGCGCTAAGAAGCGCTTCAAAGTTACCGGTTCAGGTAAAATCACTTTTCAAAAAGCTTTCAAACGTCACATTCTGACAAAAAAATCTACCAAGCGCAAGCGCAATATGCGTATTGACGGCACGGTAGCTGATGCAAACCTGCATTTTGTAAAACGTTTATTAGGAATGAAATAGTCAATTTAATTGACCATTTTGAGTCTGAAAAATTTTACAAAATACTTTCATGAGATAACTTGATTGAATCATGAAACAAATTGAAAAGTAACTTAACAACATTAACTATTTTTAAAAATTAAGATATGCCACGTTCAGTAAATGCAGTAGCCAGCAGAGCTCGCCGCAAAAGGATATTAAAAGCCGCAAAAGGATACTACGGAAAACGTAAAAATGTATATACCGTTGCGAAAAACGTAATGGAAAAGGGTTTAACCTACAGTTATGTGGGACGTAAACTAAAAAAGCGTGAATACCGCACTTTATGGATTGCACGTATCAACGCCGCTGTAAGAGCAGAAGGAATGACTTACAGTCAGTTCATTAACAAGTTGAATGAAAAGAAAATTGAATTGAATCGTAAAGTTTTGGCTGATTTAGCTATGAACGAACCTGAGTCTTTCAAAAAGTTGGTTGCTTCAGTTAAATAAGAAATCAACTGATTAAATACTTTATTTATTGAAATCCGGGTACACACTTCGTATCCGGATTTTATTTTTCTAAAAGTTATAGTACTTGATCTTTACTAATAAATACATTCGAGGATGGTGCAAAATGAAATGAATAATACTTACAAGGATCTTGTTAATCAGACCTTTAATTTTCCGCAGGAAGATTTCAAGCTTGTGAATGATTATCTGCAATACAATGGACAGGACATAAAAGCATTGATAGATAAGTATGGTACTCCCTTGAAATTGAGCTATCTGCCCAAAATCGGAAAACAGATCAACAAGGCAAAGAGCATGTTTGCAGCTGCATTCAAAAAACACAAATACACCGGTAAGTATCATTATTGTTATTGTACCAAAAGTTCTCACTTTTCTTTTGTTGTGGAAGAAGCTTTGAAAAATGATATTCATTTGGAAACTTCTTATGCTTATGACATTGATATCATCAAGAAACTGTACGCTAAGAAAAAAATCAATAAAGATATTTTTATTATTTGCAACGGATATAAACAAAAGCCCTATACTCAAAGAATTGCAAGTTTGTTAAATAGCGGGTTTAAAAATGTAGTACCCATTTTGGATAACAAAGAAGAGTTGAAAGCTTATATAAAATCTGTGAAAGTCCCCTTTAATCTCGGTATTAGGGTGGCTGCTGAGGAAGAACCCAATTTTCCGTTTTATACCTCACGGTTAGGCATACGCGCAAAAGATATACTGGAATTTTATGTAGATAAAATTGAAGGAAATGAACATCGTTTTCAATTGAAAATGCTGCATATATTTCTGAACAAAGGTATCAAGGACGACATTTATTACTGGAGTGAGTTGAACAAGGTAATCAATTTATATTGTCAGTTAAAGAAAATCTGTCCTGAATTGGATTCAATCAATATAGGCGGAGGATTTCCAATAAAACACTCATTGGGTTTTGAATATGATTATCAATTCATGATCAATGAGATTGTTCGTAACATTAAAGTGGCCTGTGTAAGAAATAAGGTACCCATGCCGAATATTTTTACAGAATTCGGTAGTTACACAGTAGGTGAGAGCATGGCACATATTTATAGTGTCATTGGTCAAAAGATGCAGAATGATCGTGAAACTTGGTACATGATAGATTCTTCATTTATTACTACGCTTCCCGACACTTGGGGTATTGGAGAAAAATTTCTGATGCTGCCAATCAATAAATGGGACAATGAATATCATAGAGTGGTATTAGGTGGTATCACCTGCGATAGTCATGATTATTACGATTCAGAAGAGCATATCAATGAAGTGTTTTTACCAAAATTAGGAGAAGGCGAACCACTTTTTGTTGGATTCTTTCATACTGGAGCCTATCAGGATCAAATCAGCGGTTATGGCGGAATTAAGCATTGCATGATTCCTTCACCGAAACACATTATCATTGGTCATGACAAAAACGGTAAGTTGGTGGATTGGGTTTATGCGAAAGAACAAACAGCCCAAAGCATGTTGAGAATTTTAGGATATTGATAATCAGAGGTATGGTTCATCAGCCCTTCGTTTTCTGATTACTTTAGCAGGGATTCCATA
>CANFOP010000125.1 GCA_947448685.1 Chitinophagaceae bacterium
TATTGGCTGCTGTTTCATTTTCAACAAACAATGATCCGGAAATATTAAAAAAGTCAAAAGCCATTCCATATACTATCATGGACATGATAAGAAAAACAAGGCCTCCATTAGGATCAGGATCCCCCAATGCAAAAAATGCAAATCGCAGAACCCATGCCACCATGCTAAAAATCATGACCATTTTAATTCCGTATCTCTTAAGAAAGAAAGGTATGGTCAATATGAACAGGGTTTCAGAGATTTGAGAAAGTGAAAGCATCATTAAAGGATGTTTTACAACAAACGAATCAGCAAAAGAATCCTTGAAGTCACTTAAAAAACTTCCTCCAAAAGTATTTGTAATTTGCAACGCTGCTCCCAGTAACATAGAAAAGAAGAAAAATACAGCCATTTTTTTTCTTTTAAACAAAACAAATGCATCCAGCCCAAAAGTAGATAACAAAGATTTTTTTTGTTCCACACCTTCCGGAGGACAAGCAGGTAAAGAGAAACAATAAATTCCCATACCGATTGCTGCTGCTGATGCAATGTAGAATTGTACATTGCTGGATGCGAAACCTGTGAGATCAACAAACCACATGGCGACGATAAATCCAATTGTTCCCCAAACCCTGATTGGAGGAAATACCTTTACAATATCGTAGCCGAAATTTTCCAATATTTTATAGGAAACAGTATTGTTCATTGAAATAGTAGGCATATAAGCCATCGAATTGAATAACATCACCCAAAACATGATGGAAGGGTCTTTGACAGTGGATGCCCACAAGAGACACAAACCTCCAATGATATGACTTACTCCCAGTACTTTTTCAGCATTTACCCACCTGTCTGCTACAACTCCTAATAAAGCAGGCATAAACAATGAAGCAATACCAAGTGTTGAGTAAACACTTCCAATTTCAATACCGGTAAATTTCAGGGAAAACAAATATCCTCCTGTTGAAATCAGCCAGGAGCCCCAGATGAAAAACTGGAAAAAACTTAAAATGGTTAATCTGAATTTTATATTCATAGTATAATTGGTTTTGGTTAGGTAATTTATACAATTTTTCCAATTAATTGCCTATGTTATTTTAAAAAATAAAAAAAACACTTATTCATAACGATAAATTAATAATTATTTAATTATTAATTTATCGTTTATAAAAACCGAAAAAGATATTTGGGAATTGATTTGATTAATTAAGAATCATTCAGTGTAATTTTGCAAAAAAAATAATGGCCAGCAATATCGATTTTATAATTGAATCAACAAAAAATTCCAGTCTTAAGGCAATTGCACAAAAAGTGAAGGATAATCAACGAATTTCTGATGAAGAATGTCTGATTTTATTTCGTGATGCAGAACTTCCTTTTGTTGGTGTTTTGGCAAATCATGTAAGAGAAAAGCTTCATGGAAATAAAACCTATTTCAACCGAAATTTTCATATAGAACCAACCAACGTTTGTGTTTTCAGTTGCAAATTCTGCTCTTACTCCAGATTATATGCTAATAAAGAAGAAGGCTGGGAATTAAGCATCGATCAAATGGTAGACATTGTAAAGGGTTATGATGGAAAACCTATAACAGAAGTGCATATTGTGGGCGGTGTTCATCCTAAAATGACCATGTCATATTTCACTGAATTGATTCAAAAGATTAAAAGCCATCGACCAGACTTGCATATTAAAGCTTTTACGGCTGTTGAACTAGATTATATGTTTAAAAAAGCTAAACTCTCAGTATCTGAAGGTTTACAACAACTTAAAGATGCCGGTTTGCAGTCATTGCCTGGCGGTGGAGCTGAAATATTTCATCCCGAAATAAGGGAAAAAATTGCAGGAGATAAAGTAGATGGAGCTGGCTGGTTACAGATACATGAAACAGCCCACCAACTTGGATTATACAGTAATGCTACTATGTTATATGGTCACATTGAAAAATTTGAACACAGAATTGACCACATGAAAAAACTTCGGGATCTTCAAGATAAAACTAAAGGATTCAATACATTCATACCATTGAAATTCAGAAATGCCAACAATGACATGAGCAATGTGACAGAATCTACATTGGTTGAAGATATGAAGATGTATGCTATAGCCAGGATCTATCTGGATAATTTTCCACACCTGAAAGCATATTGGCCAATGCTGGGAAGACAAAATGCTCAAATGTCACTTTCTTTTGGTGTAAATGATATAGATGGAACAATTGATGATTCCACCAAAATATATTCTATGGCAGGAAGTGAAGAACAGACACCTACTATGACTACAGAAGAATTGGTATCATTGATCAGACAAGCAAAAAGACAACCCATTGAACGAGATACTTTATATAATGAGATAACTATTTACAACATTTTGGAAGTATAACAAACCAATTTTAATTTTTAACAGAATTACTAATATAATATTTAAAAATATGTCAGAATGCAATTTTAAGGTTTCGTTTAAAGGATCTCCTGAAGATATATATAATAAAACAAAATCAGCAGTAGAAACACAGGGAGGAAATTTTGAAGGTGATTTATCCGGAGGAAAATTCAGTGTGAGTGTTTTAAGTAATTCCATTGCTGGTTCTTACCTGGTGGAAGGAAACGAACTTCAAGTTACCATCAATTCAAAACCAATTTTTTTACCATGTAATGCCATTCAAAGTTTTTTGACCAGCAAACTATCATAATTATTAATTTTTATATATTTTTTAGCCGCCTGTTATTAGGCGGCTTTTTTATTAATTGTAAACAGTAAATAAGGTCTTAGAAAATAGTCAAACAGTTTACTTTTTTAGCAAGATTTACAATCAAATAAATTGTAGAAATCAGATTCAAATAATTATTTGTTTAATGCATTTAATTATATCTATTTAAATAGTAGTTATCATCCTTAATTAATTAACATTCATTTATTTAATTAAATTTTTAGTTGTATTGTTTAACTTTAATTCAAAAGATAAAATTTGTGGGCAACAATACTCTCATTTGAATATTTTAATGTTTTATTTTTATTTATTTAAACTTCATATTTAATTGATTTTCTTTTATTTATTTATATTTTTATTGTCTAACTAATTTAGTCGTCAATAAAATTTATATAATTATTGAATTACTAAATTTCTTATCAGTCATTTATCTGCTTAATTGATTAATTATTTTATCTTTGAAAATAAATCAGCGTTTATTTTTAACTGGACATTTCCATTATGAAAACTCTTACAATATTACTACTGTTAATTATATCAGGATTGCTAATTCTCTCCTGCCAATCTTTAAAAATTCCAACATATAAATATTATGATAATTTATCTGTTGATAACCTGGGTTTAAAAAAATCGAATCTATCAATCGATTTACACTATTTCAACCCCAATAATGTAAGTATTGTGTTAGACAAATCTGAATTAGATATATACATAAATGATAACCTGTTGGGCCACTCCAGTCAAAAATTTCAGCAGACTTTAATAAAAAAAGCTGAGTTCGTCATCCCACTAAAGTTTGAAATTGACATGAAAAACATTCTTAAAAACAGTTTTGCAGGATTATTAAATAAGGAAGTAAATGTCAGAATCAAAGGAAAAATAAGGATTGGGAAAGGTAAAATTTTCACCAATTTCCCCATCAATTATACCACCAAACAATCTTTTTCTATTTTTTGACCTTTACCTTTAGTGAAATTAGAAAATACCTTAAAATAACTCTCTGATGCATATTACTTTGTATTTTGACGATGCCCCCTTGCATATTTACAGTAAAGATGATCTTGCTTCATTTTCTTTAAACAGGAATATTTATATTGATCCGGACAATGATACCATAGTTCTTCTTATTCATCAATTAAAGCAAAAAGAACTTAATGAGGTTACTGTGATTGCAACCAATTTCGAACAGACAAAGCAGATGATTTTTTCTACATTTAATATTATTGAAGCTGCGGGAGGAATTGTAGAAAACGAAAAAAATGAATTGTTATTTATTTTCAGACGTGGGAAATGGGATTTACCAAAAGGTAAAATAGAGCCTCAAGAAAGTCCTGAAATCGCTGCTGCCAGAGAAATTGAAGAAGAAACCGGAATTAAGGGAATGGTATTGCAAAGTAGAATTTCTGAAACATATCATTATTATTCTGGTTGGGGTAAAGAAAACCTAAAAATCAGCCATTGGTACTATTTTCAATGCAATAGCAATGTGACAATTTCACCTCAATTGGAGGAGGATATAGTGGAAGTAAAGTGGATTAACAGAAAGCAATTGGAATTCCCCCTATCTAATACTTACGCTACTATCAAATTATTGGTTGAATCATTTATAAAAAATTCAGAATAACAAAAATATCACTACACTATTATCTAATTGTTTTACTGACTATATCGGGTAAAAATGGAGACACATCTCCCCCGTATTTCAAAACATCACGAACCAATGTTGATGCTACTGATGTGTATTGAGGTAAACAAGTAAGAAAAATGGTTTCTATATTATTGGCGATACTTCTGTTCATATCAGCGATGGCTTTCTCGTATTCAAAATCATTCACGTATCGAATACCTCTCAAAATATAATTTGCATGAATTTTTTTACAACAATCAACAGTCAACCCATCATATACCAATGCTTCCACTTTCTCGTTTCCTTCATATATTTTGTTGATCCAGGACAACCTTTGTTCTTCACTGAACATAGGTTGCTTCTGTGCATTTCTGCCGATACCGATATATAATTTATCAAACAAAGGCAAGGCTCTGTCAATTATATCAATGTGCCCCAAAGTTACGGGGTCAAATGTGCCGGGGAAAAGACAAATTCTTTGCATGTAATTATTTTTCCTGCATGAATGGATATCTGTAATCTGTAGGAGGGTTAAATGTTTCTTTAATTGTTCTTGCACTCAACCAACGGTATAGGTTTAATATAGAGCCGGCTTTATCATTGGTACCACTTGCCCTTGCACCTCCAAATGGCTGTTGCCCCACTACAGCTCCGGTTGGTTTGTCATTGATATAAAAATTCCCTGCACTGTTGCGAAGCTTTGCTGTAGCAAGTTCAACTGCAAAACGATCCTGAGCAATTACTGCACCTGTTAATGCGTAAGCAGAAGTACCATCAACCAGTTTCAAAGTTTCTTCAAATTTATTTTCATCGTATACATATACTGTTAGTACCGGTCCAAACAATTCTTCGCACATGGTAACATAATGCGGGTCTGTTGTTTCGATAATAGTTGGCTCAATAAAGAAACCATCAGTTTTATCACATTTGCCTCCTATCCAGATTTTTGCTTTGCTGTCTCTTTTTCTTGCTGCTTTGATATAACCTTCTAATTTATCAAAACTCTTTTCATCAATTACTGCGTTGATAAAGTTCGTGAAATCCTCTACAGTTCCCATTTTCATCGTTTTAACCATTTCCACCAGCTTCTTTTTCACTTCATTTGCCATATTAGATGGTATATAAGCCCTGGAAGCAGCGGAACATTTCTGACCCTGATATTCAAATGCACCACGCGCAAGAGCAGTTACCACTACATCCGGATTTGCAGATTTATGTGCTATTAAAAAATCTTTACCTCCTGTTTCACCAACTATTCTTGGATATGACTTATACTTGTTCATATTGGCACCTATGGTCTCCCACATTTTATTGAAAACACCAGTACTGCCGGTAAAATGAATACCTGCAAAATCAGGATGATTAAATACCACTTCCCCTACTGTTGGACCATCAACAAAAACAAGATTTATCACACCATCTGGCAGACCGGCTTCCTTTAATATTCTCATAAACAGTTGAGCACTGTATACCTGTGTATTGGCACATTTCCA
>CANFOP010000126.1 GCA_947448685.1 Chitinophagaceae bacterium
AAGAAGTTACCGGAAAAGATTTAAACTGGTTCTGGAATCAGTGGTATTACGGGAGCGGTCATCCAAAGTTGAAAATCAGTTATAATTATGATTCTGCCACCAGACCGGCTGTCATCATCAGTCAAACTCAAAAATCCGGAAAAGCATTTACATTACCCATCGCCGTTGATGTGTATGTAAATGGCATCCAAACAAGACATCAAATTACCATTGACCAACTCAACGATACTTTTTATTTTAACACAATACAAAAACCCGAATGGATCAGTGTTGATGCTGATAAGATTTTACTGGCTGAAAAAACAGATACCAAATCGGAAGAAAATTTTCTTGCGCAGTGGAAATATGGCAAAAATTATCTTGACAGAAAAGAAGCATTGGATTATTTTGCTAAAAACAACCCTGCTAAATTAAAAGAAGGGCTGAAAGACAATTTTTTCAAAATCAGAATTGCAACCATCCAGAAGATTGGAAGCTCTTCTTTAAAAAATGATGAGGATATACTGAATTCATTAGAGTTAATTGCAAAAAACGACCCTAACAGAAAAGTAAAAGCCGCTGCGTTGGCAGTCCTTGTTAAAAATGGAGACAGCAAATACAAATCTCTTTATGAGTCATGCATCAATGACTCATCTTATAACGTAGCCGGTACTGCGCTTAAAGGGTTAGCTGCTTTGAATCCTGCAGGTGCTTATGACCTGGCAAAAAAATACAGCAAAGATGCCAGAGGATTGCTAAATGATGAAATATTGAAAATAGTCATTCAAAATGGCAATGAAACTGATTTTGATTTTATTGCAACAACTTTCAGTGACGCTCCATTAAGTCAAGGTAAATTTGATATGGCTGATAAATTCAGTGAATACCTAATCAAAATAAATAACCTCGGCAATGTAAAAAAAGGCATTGATTATATCATTGAACTCAGAAATCAAATTCCTTCTCAGTACAGAACTTATACTGATGCCGGCTTCAAAAAAAATCTGGACAAAATAAGTAAAGCAAAAGGAAAAGAAATTGAAGACTACATCAATACAGTATTTAAATAAAATAACATTCTCTGATAAAAAAACGATGCTTTAAATGGCATCGTTTTTTATTTTCATTATACTCCACTTACTACAGCTTCTTACCTGATAAGTCGAATTTTTCTTACATTTATTGCCCAATAAAATCAACCTTATGCAAAAAATTGCCGAATCAGAACTGATAATCAATCAACGCGGCGCAATTTATCACTTGGATCTTCGGCCGGAAGAATTAGCGGATATGGTTATACTTGTTGGAGACCCGGAACGCGTACCAAAAGTCAGCATGCATTTCGATAAAATTGAGCACAAACTTCAACACAGAGAATTTATAACCCATACCGGCTACATCGGAAATAAAAGATTGTCTGTTTTATCTACCGGCATTGGTCCGGATAATATAGATATTGCGATGAATGAACTGGATGCGCTAGCCAATATCAACTTTGTGTCCAGAACCATCAATACTTCTCTGAAAAAATTAAACATCATTCGTTTTGGTACTTGTGGCGCTTTACAGGCAGATATTCCAGTTGACAGCTTAGTAGCATCTTCTCATGGGCTTGGCTTTGATAATCTGATGAACTATTATGTACATGAAAAATCAAACGAAGAAAATGAATTGATTCATTCTTTTCTTGAACAAACTGAAATGGACACAAGCATAACCATGCCTTACATTTTCAAAGGAAGTGAAATGCTCCTCCATAAATTCAATGAAGGATTTTTCAAAGGCATTACTGTTACTGCACCCGGATTTTATGGGCCTCAAGGAAGAGAACTCCGGCTACAATCGAAAAGCAGGAATTTAATTGACAGACTTACCGATTTCTCCTATCATCAACACAGAATTGTAAACTTTGAAATGGAATCATCCGCCATATTCGGATTGGGGAAATTATTGGGTCATGAATGTTTAAGTATCAATGCAGTGGTTGCCAACAGAGTCTTACAGGCATATTCAAAAGACGGAAATGCAACTGTGGAAAAAATGATTTCCGCATCTTTAGAGCGATTAATTGCTTAATTTTAAAATAAATAACCATCAATTCTGTAATGACTGAATTAAAAACAATACCGGATTTTTCTTTGACTCCAAGAATAGACCAGGTGGGCATTGAAGAAAGAGCTTCCCGATTCACCAAACGCAGCATCAAGAATGAAACCAAAATAAACGGGCTGAAACTGGCGCTGAATATGATAGATCTTACCACACTGGAAGGAAAGGACACAGATGGAAAAGTACAACAACTGTGCTATAAAGCCAGGCACTTGCATGATGCATACCCAGGCCTTCCTACTGTTGCGGCTGTCTGCGTATATCCGTCCATGGTAGGTATTGCTAAAAAGGCATTGGGAAATTCCGGAATTAAAGTCGCCTCTGTAGCAACAGCGTTTCCAAGCGGTCAGTCTAGCAGAGATGTAAAATTAAGGGATACTAAATTCGCCATCAACCAAGGTGCCGATGAAATTGACATGGTCATTTCCAGAGGAAAATTTCATCAGGGAGAATATAATTTCGTTTTTGATGAAATTGCAGCGATAAAAGAAGCCTGTGGAAAGGCGAGATTAAAAGTTATTTTAGAAACCGGCGAATTGGGGTCTTATGACAAAGTCAGAAGAGCAAGCGACATTGCCATGTATGCCGGAGCGGACTTTATAAAAACATCTACCGGAAAAATTTCACCTGCAGCCACCATGCCCGTTACACTTGTAATGCTGGAAGCCATTCGCGACTTCTATTACAAAACAGGCAAGATGATTGCAATGAAGCCTGCAGGTGGTATTTCCAAATCAAAATTGGCTCTGCATTATTTGGTGATGTTGAATGAAGTATTAGGCGAAGAATGGATGAACAATGAATGGTTCAGGTTTGGTGCCAGCAGTTTGGCAAATGATATCTTAATGCAATTAATGAAACAAAAAACAGGAGTATATCAATCCGCAGATTATTTTGCACTGGACTGACTTAATTTCATATTGTTTCAAAAAAATAGTTTTATTACGACCGCTCAACTTTATAATTAATTATGGCATCTAAAAAAAATACTATCAAACTACAGTTCAACAGTTCTCGCAATTTAGCTCCTGCACCTGAAAGTAAGTCTGTGGCGAAGATTGCAGACAAATACGATTTGTTTATCAATGGTAAATTTGAGAAACCATCTTCAAAAAAATATTTCAATACCATCAACCCTGCCAATGAAGAGAAATTGTCTTCTATAGCTGAAGGGAATGGTGCAGATGTAAACAAGGCTGTTGTTGCTGCCAGAAACGCTTATGAAAAAATTTGGAAAAAAACTTCTGCTAAAGAAAGGTCCAAATATATTTATCGTATAGCCAGAATGATTCAGGAACGCGCCAGAGAATTGGCAGTCATTGAAACATTAGATGGTGGAAAATCAATCAGAGAAAGCAGAGATTTTGATGTGCCCACAGCAGCCAATCATTTCTTCTATTATGCAGGATGGGCTGATAAATTAGAATACGCATTTCCCAATAGAAAGCCGCAATCTTTAGGAGTAGCGGGACAAATCATACCATGGAACTTCCCATTGTTAATGGCAGCCTGGAAAATAGCGCCTGCTTTGGCAACAGGCAACACGGTTGTGTTAAAGCCTGCTGAAACAACACCATTAACCGCTTTGAAATTGGCAGAAATTATTCAAGAAGCTGATTTGCCTCCCGGAGTGGTAAATATTATTACCGGTGCTGGTGCAACTGGTGCGGCATTGGTAAATCATCCAGACATTAATAAAATAGCATTTACTGGATCTACTGACGTTGGTAAGATCATTCAAAAAGCCATTGCAGGAACCAATAAGAAAGCCACGCTTGAATTAGGGGGTAAAGCTGCCAATATCATATTTGACGATGCTCCTCTGGACCAAGCAGTTGAAGGTGTTATCAATGGAATCTTCTTTAATCAAGGGCATGTTTGTTGTGCCGGATCCAGATTATTTGTACAAGAATCAGTTTACAAAATTGTTTTGCAAAAACTGAAGGACAGAATGGAATCCCTTATTGTTGGAGATCCATTGGATAAAAATACCGACATTGGTGCAATCAATTCAAAACAACAATTGGATGTCATCCAAAAATACCTGAAAATAGGACAACAAGAAGGAGCCGACATGTTTCAAAGTTCTTGCAATATTCCTAAAAAAGGTTTTTATTGCAGGCCCACTATTTTCACCAATGTGGCGCAATCCAACAGAATTGCTCAGGAAGAAATTTTTGGTCCCGTTTTGGCAATTCAGACTTTCAGAACGGAAGATGAAGCCATTGAAAAAGCGAACAACACTCCTTTTGGATTGTCTGCAGGAGTGTGGACAGACAAAGGCTCCAAGATTTTCAATATGACCTCTAAATTAAGAGCCGGTGTGATTTGGGCAAACACTTATAATAAATTTGACCCAACCTCTCCTTTTGGCGGTTACAAAGAAAGCGGGTTTGGCAGAGAAGGCGGATTACATGGATTGGAGGGGTATTTGAAGGTTTAATGGTTTAAGGGTTTAAGGGTTTAAGGTTTAAGGGTTTAAGGTTTAAGAGTTTAAGAGTTTAAGAGTTTTGAATATAAAACGTCTTAATGATCGTTTTTTTCTCGAGTAGATTTTAATAGACATTCTGAATTTTGAAATTAAAAATGTCTACGGTAAAAAGATTTGAAGATTTGGATGCGTGGAAAGAAAGTAGATTGTTGAATAAAAAAATTGGTGTTTTAATTCAAGAAAAAAGTTTTGAAAACAACTATAGATTGATTAACCAAATTGAGGGTTCTTCCGGTTCAATTATGGACAACATAGCAGAAGGATTTGAAAGAGGCACAAGGGCTGAGTTTATTCAGTTTTTAGGATATTCAAAAGGGTCTTGCGGTGAACTGAGGTCGCAATTGTATCGAGCTTTAGATAGGAATTATATACAATTGCAGCAGTTTGAAGACCTATTAAAATCGGTTTCAAGAATTAGCTCTATGATACATGGCCTGATTCTTTACTTACAAAAAACCAAAATTGATGGATTAAGAAAAAAGATTTAATGTTTAAGGTTTAAAGTTTAAGGTTTAATGATTTTCAACAAGTGAAAAGATTCAACCTTTAAACCAACTTAGTGATTTAAACCAATAAACCAGCGAAGCGATTTAAACCATTGAACTGTTGGACTATTGAACTTTTTAAACCAACAAAGCGATTTAAACAATTATACCATGGCAACAACGAACAGATTAGAAGTATTAAAAACATACAAGATTTACATCGGCGGACAATTTCCCAGAACCGAGTCCGGCAGAACTTATATTGCGTATAGCCCTAAGGGTGAGCAACTGGCCAATGTTTGTATGAGTTCCAGAAAAGATTTCAGAGATGCGGTAGGAAGTGCCCGTAGTGCCTTTGGTGGATGGAGTAGCAGAAGTGCTTTTAATCGCGGACAAATTTTGTACCGCATTGCAGAAATGCTGGAAGGAAGAAAAGCCCAATTTGTAGATGAACTGATGAAGCAAGGCTCTTCAAAAGCAAATGCTGAAAATGAAGTCAATCTTTCAATCGACAGATTAATATATTACAGTGGATGGTGCGACAAATATCAACAGGTATTCAGCAGTGTAAACCCTGTTGCATCTTCTCACTTTAATTTCTCTGTGTTGGAGCCTATGGGTGTGATTGCTGCCATTGCCCCTCAGGAAAATTCATT
>CANFOP010000127.1 GCA_947448685.1 Chitinophagaceae bacterium
CATTGATCTGAAATGATTTTCAGTAATCAAATCACGACAACCACTTGCAGTTACAACGATATCAGCTTCTTTAACCGCATCAATCATTTTCTTTACTTCAAATCCGTCCATAGCAGCTTGTAATGCACAAATTGGATCAATCTCTGTAACAATCACTCGAGCACCTGCTCCGCGTAAACTTAATGCAGAACCCTTACCCACATCACCGTATCCACCCACAACCGCTACTTTACCAGCCATCATAATATCTGTAGCTCTACGAATCGCATCTACCAATGATTCCTGACAACCATATTTGTTATCAAACTTAGATTTGGTAACAGAATCATTTACATTGATAGCAGGAATAGGCAATGTACCTTTAGCCATACGCTCATACAAACGATGCACACCAGTCGTTGTTTCTTCACTCAATCCTTTAATGTGAGGAATCAATTCAGGATATTTATCAAACACCATATTGGTCAAATCACCACCATCATCCAAAATCATATTCAAAGGCTTGTCAGCACTTCCGAAAAATAACGTTTGTTCGATGCACCAGTCAGCCTCTTCAATGGTTTGACCTTTCCATGCATAAACACCGATTCCTGCAGCAGCAATTGCAGCAGCAGCCTGATCTTGTGTGGAAAAGATATTACAACTACTCCATTTTACCTCAGCACCCAATGCAACCAACGTTTCAATTAAAACTGCTGTTTGAATGGTCATATGTAAGCAACCTGCAATTCTTGCTCCTTTCAATGGTTGACTTGAACCATATTCTTTACGAAGACTCATTAAACCGGGCATTTCAGCCTCAGCTAACCTAATTTCTTTACGACCCCACTCGGCGAGGCTCATGTCTTTTACCTTATGTTTCAAGGAAAAGTCGATAGAACTTAATGTTGATGTTGACATATAATTGATTTAGAACACAAATATAGTTCTGAAAGTACAATTTTCTAATTATTTTTAAATATTTAGAATAAAACACTATTTTTATACCTAATATTAGAATATTAATAACATTTTTTATGAAAAAAACAGAAATAAAAGAACAAACAACTATTGCATTGCCTCAACTCGATAAAATAGACCTGTCTATTTTGAAAATGCTGCAAATGAATGCAAGGGCCACTGTAAAAGAAATTGCAGAAAAAGTACATCTTAGCACGACACCCGTTCATGAAAGAATAAAAAGACTGGAACAAACAGGCGTTATCAAGCAATATGCCACACTCGTAGATTACACAAAAGTAAAAAAAGGACTGATGGTCATCTGTTATGTGTCTTTGAAAGAACACAGCAAAAATGCAGGTTTGAAATTTATTAAATCTATCAACCAATTGCATGAAGTGATTGAGTGTTACAATATCAGCGGGGAATTTGATTTCATGCTGAAAGTAGTGGAAGAAAACATGGACAGTTATTATGATTTTCATGTTAACCGCCTTAGCCAGATTGAAAATATGGGAAATGTTCAAAGTGTATTTGTCATGGGTGTTATCAAACAAACCCATCAATTGATTTGGTAATATTTTTCAGTATTTTGCAGCAAATAATAGTACTATTGTTTATAGATATCCATACACATCACCCTCATCAGGAAGGAATATTCAGCATTCAAAATAGACTTAAGGATTTTGATAACTGTAATTCACTTTATCAATATTCCGTTGGATTACATCCCTGGTTTATAGACGAGCACCAGTGGAAGGATATTTTCGGCAAAATGAAATTGGCAGGCAATAAAAACAATATAATCGCTGTTGGAGAATGCGGATTAGACAGACTTTGTGATATATCATTCAAAATTCAACAAGATGTTTTTATTCAACATATCCTGTGGGCCAATGAAATTGCCAAACCCATAATCATTCATTGCGTTAAGGCATTTGATGAAGTGTTTCGATTATTAACGGATTTCCAATGCAATGTGCCCGTAATTTTCCATGGTTTTAACAATAAAAAAGAAATCGCTGAAAGGCTTATAAAAAAAGGCTATTTCATCTCATTTGGAAAAGCATTGTTTAATCCTTCTCTGGAAAATGTTTTCAATTCTATCCCTATTGAAAATATTTTTCTTGAAACAGATGACAGTGATGCAGATATTAAATCTGTTTACACACAGGCAGGAAGAATTAAAAACATACCATTGGATCAACTTAGTTTACAAATAAAAAAGAATTTTAAAAAAGTATTTAACTCAACTTCATTTTAACAATGGAAGATTTTTCCTGGCTTGGAAGAACAAGCCTTCTCATTGGAGATGATAAAGTGCAATCACTTTCTCTAAAACATGTAATGGTGGTCGGAATGGGCGGCGTAGGCTCTTTTGCTGCTGAATTCATCTGCAGAAGCGGTATCGGCAAAATGACTATCATTGATGGTGATGTTGTGGACCCAACTAACAGAAATCGTCAATTGCCCGCACTGTCAACCAATCATGGTGTTTCAAAAGCAGATATCATGGCTGAAAGAATAAAAGCCATCAATCCCGAAATTGAACTTACCGTTATAAAAAAATTTGTTACCCCTGAAATGGTGGAAGAATTATTTATTTCAAATTACGATTACATCATTGATGCAATTGACAGCATCACTCCAAAAATCACTTTTTTAAGTGTTGCCTATCAAAAGAAAATCCCTATTGTCAGCAGCATGGGAGCAGGTGCAAAATTAGATCCCACACAATTGAAAGTGGTGGACATTTCCAAAACTGTAATTTGCCCATTCGCTCAACAAGTGAGAAAAAACTTAAAAAAACGCAACATTTATAAAGGAATCAAAGCTGTATATTCACCCGAAACACCTATCAAAGAAAGTCTGATGCTAACAGACGGTAAAAATTATAAAAAATCCGCTTACGGAACAATCTCCTATTTACCGGCAACTTTTGGGGCCGTAGCAGCTTCAGTGGTTATCAGAGACTTAATCAAATAATTAAGAAATCCTTTCAATAATAAGCTTATCACAGTTCATCAAAAATATTTTACGTACATTCAATTTTTACCAAAGCAAAAAACATGTTTTCCAAAATAGACCCAACAACAACCTCAGCATGGAGAGAACTGACAGATCACTTCAACGAAACCAACCAAGTAACAATCGGACAACTATTTGCTTCTGACGCTAAAAGATTTAACAAATTTGCCTATTGCTTTGAAGAAATAGTTTTCGATTTTTCAAAAAATAACATTACGGACAAAACCCTTAAATTATTGGTTTCACTTGCTGAAGAATGTAATTTGACCGAAGCAATTAAAGCAATGTTTTCAGGCGATAAAATCAACGAAACTGAAAACAGAGCAGCATTACACACTGCTTTAAGAAATTTTTCCGACAATGTTGTCTGTTTGGATGGAATAGATGTGATGCCAAAAATCAAAGATGTACTCCAACAGATGAATGAATTTTGCGAAAAGATACATACGGGAGAATGGAAAGGTTTTACCGGAAAAAAAATAAAGTACATAATAAATATCGGAATTGGTGGAAGCGACCTTGGCCCCATGATGGTGACAGAAGCACTAAAACCCTATTGGATAAAGGATATTGAAACTTTTTTTGTAAGCAATGTTGACGGCACACATATTGCTGAAACTTTGAAAAAAGTAAAAGCAGAAGAAACATTGTTCATTATTGCCAGCAAAACTTTTACCACACAAGAAACCATGACCAATGCGCACACTGCAAGAAACTGGTTTTTACAATGTGGCGCAAACTTAGATGACATCTCCAAACATTTTGTTGCCATAAGCACCAACACCGATGAAGTTAAAAAATTCGGTATAGACACCAGCAACATGTTTGAATTCTGGGATTGGGTTGGCGGAAGATACAGCCTTTGGAGTGCCATCGGATTATCTATTTCTTTGACCATTGGATTTGACAATTTTAAATCCCTACTTCAAGGAGCTCATTCCACAGACAATCACTTTTTCAATACTCCCTTTGAGAAAAACATTCCGGTCATTATGGCTTTGATAGGTATATGGTACAGGAATTTTTACAAGTCTCCAACAGAAGCCATTCTGCCTTATGACCAGTATTTACATAGATTTGCAGCCTACTTTCAACAGGTTAATATGGAAAGTAATGGCAAAAATGTTGACAGAAACGAACAAAAAGTAACCTATCAAACTGGCCCTGTAATTTGGGGGGAACCCGGCACTAATGGACAGCATGCTTTCTATCAATTGATTCATCAGGGAACCGATATTATTCCTTGTGATTTAATAGCACCTGTCCATTCTCATAACCCAATCGGCGACCATCATGTGAAATTGCTCAGCAATTTCTTCGCTCAAACTGAAGCATTGATGAATGGTACTCAACATGATAATCCTTACCGGGTTTTTGAAGGTAACAGACCCACCAATTCTTTTCTTGTTAGAAAAATTACCCCTTATACTTTAGGACAATTAATTGCATTGTATGAACATAAAATATTTGTACAAGGAGTAATTTGGAATATATACAGTTTTGACCAATGGGGAGTTGAATTGGGTAAAGCACTTGCCAACAAAATATTACCAGAACTGCTTGATGATGATTTAGTAGAATCACATGACAGTTCTACCAACGGACTGATTAATGCCTATAAAAGAATGAAACAAAATGTTTCGTAAAATAAAAAAGCCTAAAACAAACAAAGCCTTCAAAATTTGAAGGCTTTGTAATTTATATTATCGAAGCGATTACCATTTATCCACATCTTCACTGTGTCCGGCATCAAAACTTTGAGGCTCAGACTTAACAGCATCAGATGATGAAACAGAATCATTACTTTCAGCGTTTGATGAAGTTTGATTTTCATCTCCTTCATATGGTGTATCATGATTAAAGGCATCAAAATCAAAATCAGGCATTAAAGTAGTTTTAACATGATCTACTGTTTCATTCAAGCCTTTTAAAAACTTATTAAAATCTTCTTTGTACAAAAAGATTTTATGACGATCATACCCATCAGAATCAAATCGTTTACGACTCTCAGTAATGGTTACATAAAAATCGTTGCCGCGTGTTTCTCTTACATCAAAAAAGTAAGTTCTGCGTTTGCCCGCTTTTACTCTTGTGCTGTAAACGCTTTCCATTTTTTTGTCATTGTTTTCGTACGCCACTGTTATTGTTTTTAGTTTGTAAAAAATACCTGTTAAAAAATAGTCTGACAAAGATAAATTTGTTTTTGATATAACAAAATATTTGGCTTTTTTCTGTTTAAATCTATTTTATAAAAAATTTCAATTATCTGTTTGTTGCTGTTCATACATATTGTAATAAATACCCCTAAGTGTCATTAATTGCTCATGATTGCCGGATTCAGCGATTTTACCATCCTCCAAAACAATTATTTTATCAAATGAAAAAAGTGAAAAAATACGGTGTGTAATGATAATAGCCGTTTTCCCATCAAGATACATATATATATTTTCAAGAATACTTTTTTCTGTTTGGGAGTCAACCGCACTTAAACAATCATCAAAAATGACAATATTGGGCTGGTTGATCATGGCTCTTGCAATTGAAATTCTTTGCTTCTGACCTCCACTCAAAGTAACGCCCCTTTCGCCAATTATAGTTTCAAATCCTTTGGGCATTCTAAGAATTTCATCGTAAATGCATGCATCTTTTGCCGCTTTAATAATTTCATC
>CANFOP010000128.1 GCA_947448685.1 Chitinophagaceae bacterium
ACCGAACTATTATCTTCCGCTCTTCTCATCAGATATGGTATTACATCTTTTATTGGTCCGAATGGAAGATATTTACTTACGCTGAATCCGTTTTTGGCAAGATTAAAAGTGATGTCATCACTCATTCCATAAAGTTGAGAGAAGTGGATTTGATGATGATTCAAATCAATTCCTCTTTCAATGATTAGTTTTGCTGCATGCAAGTTGCTGTTTGAGTTATGTGATGCAATAATCACTGCTATTTTATCAATGTTTGCAATGCAAAAATCGATTGCTTTGTTATAGTCGCTGTCTGTATTTTCTTTTTTAATTTGAATAGGAGATAAGTATCCCATTTCGGCTGCTCTTTTCCTTTCTTTTTCCATGTATGCACCTCTTACCAATTTCGCTCCGAGTGTGAAATTATTTTGCTTCGCTATTTCAAGTGAATAATGCAGAAAGGAAAGTCGGTCGTGTCTGTACAATTGAAAAGTATTGTAAACGATGCTGTTGTTTTTATTATAATTCTTCATCATCAACATCGTGATGGCGTCAACAGGCTCCTGAATCCAGGATTCTTCAGCATCCACTAAAACAGCCACTTTTTTTTGAAATGCATTTTCACATATTGTTTCAAGACGTTTTTTCACTTTTTGCCATTCGGATTGTTCGGATTGGGATAGATTGCCGACTGCCGAATCATATCTTTCAAATATGGATTCACTCTTATGAAGAATCATGAGTGAATGTATTTTTTCTAAAAGACTAAATCTAGAGATGCCGGTAATTTTGATGCTTATATAAGGAATGTTTTTTTGAGTTGAAGCAAAGTTTATTACCTTAATGAATTCATCTGTAGCTGTTTGAAAAGATTCTTCTCCTTCACCTCCTTCAACACCATAATCAAGAATAACATTTACCAGATGGGATTCAAGTTTATTTACAACATCAATGGTCTGTTCCAGTGATTCTCCGCCTACAAATTGTTTGAATATTGTATTTTTAATGAGGGTCTTTACAAACGGTATTTTCCATTTGATAGCAATAGGAATAAGATTCAAACCAAGTTTTACCAGAAGTGGGCTTCCCATTACAGAGAATAAAAAGTGGGCTTTTTTCAGTTCTTGATTTGATTTATGTGAAAAAGCGAATTCGGTATTGTCGAAAGAAAGTGAAAATGGATTGTTCATGTACTTACAATTAATTTCAAAAATTTTAAGCCAGGATATTAAATTGAATGATTTGAATTTTAAAATTGATACATCATTTCATGCAGTCAGCGTTATTAATTGATAAAAAGGGCCTTGAGTTCAGGGGCTTCATCAGGCTTTAATTTTCCTCCCAGAATCAATCTTAATTGACGTCTTCTAAGTGCCCCATCAAAAAGTTTTTTTTCTTCTTCAGATTCCGGCATTACTTTATTCACTTGTCTTGGTTTTCCATTAGGGTCCAATGCAACAAAAGTATAATAGGCTTCATTGCTTTTGTATTTATATTGCTGAATGGCATCTTCGCCCCATACTTTCATGTGAACTTCCATACTGCTGTTGAATGATCGGGTGACTTTTGCTTCTATGTGAACCACATTGCCAATTTTTATAGGGTTTTCAAAAGAAATATTATCTACAGAAGCGGTAACAACCGGAGCGGCACAATGTTTCATCGCTGAAAGAGCTGCTGCAATATCCATCCAGTACATCAGTCGCCCACCCATTAAATTCCCGAAATTGTTTGTATCGTTAGGTAACACCAATTCGGTCATTACCACCAATGAATCAGATGATTTTTTTTCCATGAGATTTTTTTTGCAAAGATAGTGCTTGACTTACAATCGACTCTTTTAAAGAAAGAAATCAACCATTGAATTTTTCACTTTGTTCAATTGCATCCATAATTTGATCCAGAATTTTATCTGTAGATGCATTGTAGTCAATCTGAAGAGGTGCTTTGAATGTGACTTCCAGAGTCGTCTTCATCCTTTTAATACCTATTCCTTTTTTGTTGAAAGTGTTTGAAAATCCTTTGATAACTATGGGGATAACAATGGGTTTATTTTGTTTTATGATAAAAGCAGTGCCTTTTCTGCCGGGTGCAAATGCAGTCGTTGTGCCTTGCGGAAAAGTAATCAACCAATTTTTTTCCAGTGACCTTGAAATATTTCTGGTGTCTCCAATATCAAGTCCTGTTAATTTTTCACCAGAAGATGAATTCCATGTTCTCTTTACAGTAACTGCACCTGCCAATGCAAACATTCTTGCTACCAATGAACCACTCATCGTTGAACCTGCAGCAACATAATTGATATTTGTAAAAGGTCTGATTAAATAATATGGAATTCCGAGTTTTTTCTTTTTGTCCCAATAATGTGCACTGAAAATATGATATAGTGTAATAACATCCCAAAAGTAAGTTTGGTGGTTACTTACAAACAAAACATTGTTTTCAGGTAAATTGTCAAGATGATTGCTGTCATTTATTTTCAAAGAATTGAAAAGATTGATGAATGGGTAAGAAAGTAATCCAATAATTGATAATAGTGTCGATTTACCAGTGGAGCGTACTTTCGGGTTATATTTTTTTTTAAATTTCACAAAATCGGTTTTAGATTGGATTTTACATGATTATGACCATAATCATATAAATCAATGTATTGCTTTGTTTAAACTAAATTATATTAAAAAAATAATTTGTTAAACATTCAATAAAATGTAAATTACGTTCGATTTTTCAGAAAAAAACGGTGTTTTGATTCTGAAAAGCATTTTCAAATCTAAATCAAAATTATGCAATCAAATTCTACTCTTTCAGAGATCAGAAGGAAGACGTTAAAAACATTGGCAGTTATTATCCTTTGTTGTTTTAATGCTGTTTATGTGAATGCCCAGCAGTTTGTCAATGGGAATCTAAGCACAGGAGCTACATCAAGTGATGGTACCGCCGCTCCTACGGGTTACACTTGGAGTGAAGTGCAGACAGGCAATGGTAATGCCGGTTTTTCTTCAAGTATTTCAGGAGGCTTTTCGATAGCTGATAATTTTACTGTGCCCGTTGGATCAACATGGTCAGTCACTAAAATAACAGTTTATGCCTATTCAACAGGATATACTGGTACAACTTCTCCTTTTCAAGAGTTAAGATTGCAGATTTTCAATACTGATCCTTCTGTTGGAACACCAACGCCGGTATTTGGCAATCTGACTACCAACAGACTTTCATCAAGTTCATCTGCGGGAATGTACAGAATTTTTAATGCTGCTCCAGGGAATACCAGAAAAATATGGAAGTTGGAAGCGTTGGTTCCTGTAACATTAAATTCCGGTTCATATTGGATGGAATGGCAGACAGGTGTAACTTCTACATTGACCAGCAATTATACTCCTCCAAGTACTGTTGTTGGTACTACAACTCAAACAGGTAACAATGCCAAGCAGCACGATCTTACTGCAAATACCTGGACTGATGTGGTGGATGCCACAAGTACCGATCCTCAGGATTTTTCATTTGTTATTGATTATGCAACAACGCCATGTTCAGGAATTCCAGAGCTTGGGAATACAATTTCTTCCGGCTTGAGTGTTTGTGCAGGAATTGGGTTCGATTTATCTGTTTCAAGTTCAATTACAGGATCGGGTGTAAGTTATCAATGGCAATCTTCTGCTGACAATATTAATTATTCAGATATCAACGGAGCTAACGGACCTACTTATGCTGCTATCCAATCGTCGGCTACCTGGTATCGATTAAAAGCTACCTGTTCAAACTCTTCACTTTCAGACACTTCAACAGCGATATATGTTACAATGAATTTGCCAACTAGTTGTTATTGCATACCACCTGGTACGGATTGTTCATTAGATGATGTGATTTTAAATGTTTCTTTGGATGCAATTAATAATACAACAACTTGTTCAAGTAGCGGATACACTGATTATACAACTGACACGGCAGTAGGCACAGCAACTTTAACAGCCGGAGCCAGATCACCTATGAGTGTTGAAGTTGGAGCTGGTGGAACAGAAAATGTTTCTGTTTGGATAGATTACAATCAGAATGGAGTTTTTGATTCTAATGAATTCACTTCATTGGGAAGTGCCATTGGCGATACAATTCATGGATTTATCAATACACCTACAAATGCATTGGCAGGAAATACTCGTATGAGAGTAAGGTTAAGATGGAATACAGCATTGACTGACACTGCAGCATGCATTGGATATACTTATGGTGAAACGGAAGATTATAAAGTAAACATCACAATACCTCCCCCATGCTCAGGCACGCCAGTTCCTGGTAATACCATTTCTTCGGTTGCATCAATTTGCCCTGGTGTTCCATTTAATTTGTCAATTTCCAATGATTTAAACAGCACAGCCTCAGGCATTACATACCAATGGCAATCATCTGCCGATGGAATTTCTTATTCAAATATTGTGGATGCTACAACTGATGCTCTTTCCACAAGTTTAAATGAATCAACCTGGTATCAATTGATTGCTACTTGCTCAGGGAATAGTGCAACATCTTCTCCTGTTATGGTAACTGCTAATGCATGGAATCAATGTTACTGTGTTCCGGGTACCACAAGTTGTACTTCAAATGATATTATTACAAATGTTACCATTGATGCCATTAATAATAATTCTGACTGTGGTACAAATGGATATTCAGATTACACTACAAATGATTCAGTAGCAACTGCCATGTTGTATACAAGCAGCTCTAATCCAATAAGTGTAACAGTTGGTACTGGTGGTACTGAAAATGTTGCGGCCTGGATTGATTATAATCATAACGGATTATTTGATTCTACTGAATTTACATTAATAGGAAGTGGAAACGGAGTTGTTGTAAATGGAAATATAGATGTTCCTTCAGATGCTCAAACAGGTATGACAAGGATGAGGGTGAGATTAAGATGGTCAACTCCATTAGTAGGTACATCAGCTTGTATTTCTTATACATTTGGAGAAACAGAAGATTACAATGTAATGATAATGGCACCTACTCCATGTACAGGTACTCCAGATGCAGGAAATACAATTTCATCTGTTACGAATGTTTGTCCAGGCACTATGTTTACATTGTCGATTTCTACCAACACCAATATGTATGCCGGGCTTGGTTTCCAATGGCAGTCATCTTCAGACGGTGTTACTTTTTCCAATATAGCAGGAGCGAATGCCCCAAGACTGAATACGGTTTTGTCTGATACCACATGGTACCAGTTAATTGTAACTTGTTCGGGCAACAGTGATACATCATTGCCAGTAGAAGTATTTGCTAATCCATGGAATGTATGTTATTGCACACCTGCTTCAACCAGTTGTACTTTGGATGATGTTATATTAAATGTCACATTGGGTTCATCATTAAATAATACATCCGATTGCTCAACAGGTGGCTATTCCAATTATGTGAATGACCCTGCTGTCAGTACAGGTTTATTAGCAATTGGCAGTACGATTCCGATGTCAGTGGAAGTTGGTCCGGGTGGAACAGAATATGTTGGCGTTTGGGTAGATTATGATCATAGTGGATCATTTGATTCAACAGAATTTACAGCATTGGGTTCAGCGAATGGTGCAGTAATTAACGGGGCAATCAATGTGCCGGCTAACGCTTTACTTGGAGAAACCAGGATGAG
>CANFOP010000129.1 GCA_947448685.1 Chitinophagaceae bacterium
ATATGGAAATTCCTGATGCAAAAGAACCATGTAAAACTATGGAAGGAAATAAATCATCAGGCGGCACATTCAAATTTATTGTAGCGGCATACAAACTTAGAATGCCCCCTAAAAATAAAAACATCAAATTCACAATCATCAATACCAATGAAAATGACATAATGTTTTTTTGTGAATCTTTGAGTTTTTCTACACTGATATTCTTTTGCATCATTTCCTGATCTAGCCCTGTCATTGCAATGGCA
Organism: Chitinophagaceae bacterium; assembly: GCA_947448685.1. Classification (GTDB taxonomy): domain Bacteria; phylum Bacteroidota; class Bacteroidia; order Chitinophagales; family Chitinophagaceae; genus Ferruginibacter. The sequence goes on from CANFOP010000129.1 coordinate 246, forward strand.
ATAAACATTCCACCAACAATATGCTTTAAAAAAAATGAACCTGCTTTTACATCTGTATTAAAAATCTTTGTATATCCTTTTTTATTAAGCATTGTCAGCGCTCCGGAAAAATCAGTTCCCAGTCCTTTAATGATTGCCGCAATGCATACCACTAAACCCAGCAACATGCCGGCAGTTTGAAGGGTGTCAGTATAAATGATAGTCTTTACTCCTCCTTCAAATGTATACAACATAATCATCAATAAAATGACAAATGAAGTAAGAATAAAAGGGATGCCCAATTGATCGAGAATGAAAATTTGAAGAATATTGATTACCAGATAAAGCCTTGCTGTTGCTCCAACAACTCTGGATAAAATAAAAAAAGTCGCTCCGATTTTATGAGCACTTACGCCAAATCTTTGCTCCAGATAGGAATAAATACTGGTTACATTTAATTTGTAATAAAGGGGCAGTAAAACAAAGGCAATCACTAAATAACCAAGCAAATAACCCAACACAATTTGAAAGTAATAAAAATTACCACTGCCGACACCGCCAGGTACACTTACAAAAGTAACTCCGCTTAAAGAAGTACCAATCATTCCAAATGCCACCAGCATCCAGTTGCTTTTTTTGTTTCCGATAAAAAAAGATTCATTGTCAGCACCTTTAGATGTATACCAGGCTACACAAAGCAGTAAAAGAAAATAACCTATTACAAATGAAAAAAGTAAAATGGGAGACATAGTTGTTTAGATAATATTTCAACAATATTAATACGGAAATAGAAACAAAATGTAAAAAGCGATAAAAAAGATAAAATTTATTTCTTACCCTGAAACAAGGCGATATTGTAGCCAGCTCTGATAATCGGAACAGATCTGTTTAAATTGTCTTTGTATGGAGATTGTACATCATTCCCAACATCCCATAAGACTGAAAAATAATAATAAGATTTTTGATTGGGAAAATCTTTGCCGTTTGAAATGCCTGCTCCCAATAAAATGCTTTTTGCCTGATATGAAAGTTTTTCTTCTATGTAATTTGATCCAATTCCCGGCAAATAATGATCATTGATGATATTGTACTCATAGTGCAATTGGCCAAACAAAAATTTTGCCGGAAATACTCTTATAAATGTTGCAGGAGTATATACCGTTTGACGTAGTTTATCTCCAATAGTTTCATAATCTCTCTGTGAAATATAATTGACACCAAACGAAAAAGCCAAATCAAAATATTTATTAAAACTATAACCAAAATAAGGACTAACTCCTACAGAAGTAATATTCTCTCCAAATGAAAAATTCCCGGTACCTCCGGTAAAATAATTTTCTTTTTTAAAAAACGACTCGCCGCTTTCTTCAGTTTGTGAGAATGAAGACAAACAAATAAGAAGATTAAAACAAAGTAATCCAATTATCTTCATGATTAAAATATTTTTCCGGGATTTAAAATATTGTTGGGGTCAAAAATCTTTTTGATTCCTCGCATCAATTCAAGTTCGACAGGTGTGTACACAATATCCATAAATTCTTTTTGTATGACACCAATTCCATGTTCAGCACTGATAGTTCCTCCAAGTGATTTCACCAAAGCAAAAAGCGCTTTTAATGCTGGAATAACTTCCTGATTGTTTAAACTATAAATACTTCCCGGCTTTTTTATTCTGATATGCAAATTACCATCACCTGCATGACCATAACAAACAACATTGAAATGGTATTGTTTACCTAATTCTTTTACTCCCCTTATTAATTTGGGCAATTCAGCTCTCGGAACTACCGTATCTTCCTCAATGGTATATCCATCTATTTTCACTGCTTCTGCAGCCCTTCTTCTCAACTTCCACAAAGCTTCTTTTTGTATAGCGTCTTCTGCAAAAAAAACTTCGCCACATTCAAATTCAGTGAGCAGATTTGCAATCGCTTCCATTTCACTGAATAAATTTTCAGGATGATTTCCATCCACTTCTATGATTAAATGAGCAGCCATTTCATCTGTCACAGGAATCATAGTATTATCAAGGTATTTGCTGACAATTTTTAATGCATCAATTTCAATGAGTTCCAATGCACTGGGAGTAAATCCTGCCCTGAAAATTGCACTAACGGCCTCTCCGGCTTTTTCCAAATCATTAAACGGAACGAGCATCAGCAAATCATGCTTGGGATGCGGTATTAGCTTCAACACAATTTTAGTGACAAGTCCGAGAGTGCCTTCACTGCCTACCATAAGTTGTGTCAGATTATAACCTGTAGCATTTTTCAACACATTGGCTCCTGTCCAGATGATTTCGCCAGTAGGCAATACCACTTCCAGATTTAATACATAATCTTTAACCACTCCATACTTTACTGCTTTAGGACCTCCACTGTTTTCAGCAATGTTCCCGCCTATAAAACAACTTCCCTTACTGCTTGGATCGGGAGGGTAAAACAATCCTTTTTCCTTAACAGCATTTTGTAAAACCTCCGTAATTACACCCGGCTCAGTCGTTACCTGAAGATTTCTCTCATCAATTTCAATAATCTTATTCATTCTTTCAAATGAAATCAACACACCTCCCTTCAAAGGTAAAGCACCTCCGGATAACCCTGTACCAGCGCCTCTTGGTGTAACGGGTATTTTATATTGATTACACAACTTCATTACCGTACTGATTTCCAATGAAGTGATTGGCTTTATAACTACATCAGGTAAAAAATGAAGATTTTCAGTTTCATCGTGTGCATATTTGTTTCTGCTTTCTTCATCAACATAAACAAACTGCTCCCCTAAAATATTTTTAAGTTCGGTGACAACAGTATCAAAATGATTGGATATTGAGAATGACATAGATTCCATCTTATGTACAAAATTAGGCTATTTTACCCCAACGGGTTTTTACTTTTTGAGATTCTACATACAATTTTAATGGGATATTTTTTTCGGAGGACAATTCCCAGTCGGTCTCCAGTATTTCAGCAACACTCGACCTTGCTGCCTCTAATATGGATTTATCTTCAACAATATTTGCCAGTTTAAAAAGCAAAGTTCCGCTCTGTCTTGTTCCTTCCATTTCACCCGGCCCCCTGATTTCAAGATCTTTTTCTGCAATTTTAAATCCATCATTTGTTTCAACCATTATATTCATTCTCTCTCTGGCTTCTTTTGAAACCTTAGGGCCAGTGAGCAAAATACAATAACTTTTATCAGCACCCCTTCCCACCCTTCCTCTTAATTGATGTAATTGAGAAAGTCCGAATTTTTCTGCACTTTCAATAACCATTACTGATGCATTGGGCACATTCACCCCCACTTCAATAACAGTTGTACCAATCAATATGTGAGTGTCATGCTTTATAAATCTTTGCATGTTGGTTTCTTTTTGTTCAGCTGTCTGTTTACCATGAACCATACTTATCCAGTATTTGGGTTCCGGAAAAAAGGATTTCACTTCTTCATAGCCCTTCATCAAATTTTCATAATCCAACTTACTGCTTTCCTCAATCAATGGATAAATAATATATGCTTGCCTGCCCAATGATAATTGCTCTTTGATAAAATCCATTACTTTAGGTCTTGCACTTTCATTTCGATGAAAAGTAGTTATGGGTTTTCTGCCGGGAGGCAATTCATCTATCACGCTATAATCCAAATCTCCATAAAGCGTTAATGCAAGCGTCCTTGGAATAGGCGTTGCCGTCATTACTAAAATATGAGGTGGCAAACTGCTTTTTTTCCAGAGTTTAGCGCGTTGAGCAACACCAAACTTATGCTGTTCATCCACCACTGCAAATCCTAATTTTTTAAACAGCACTTTTTCCTCTATTACTGCATGGGTGCCAATTAATATGGATACATCTCCTTCTTCGCAACCTTTCAAAACCAATTTTCTTTGTTTAGTGGAACTTGATCCTGTTAATATTTCAACACGAACAGATAACCCTTTCATTAAAGTTGAAATGGTTTGGAAATGTTGCTGAGCAAGTATTTCAGTTGGAGCCATCAATACACATTGAAATCCATTATCAACTGCCAATAACATACTCAGGAGTGCAACCATTGTTTTTCCACTTCCTACATCTCCCTGTAAGAGTCTGTTCATTTGTTTTCCGCTTCCCACATCTTTTCTGATTTCCTTCAACACATTCTTTTGAGCATTTGTCAACTCAAAAGGAAGATATTTATTATAGAAATCATTAAATACTGATCCGACTTTTTCAAAAACGAATCCTTTGCTTGTATTTTGTCTGTTTAATTTAATCAATTGGATGCCAAGTTGTGCAAGAAAGAGTTCTTCAAATTTCAGTCTTCTTACAGCTGATTGGAAATGTTGCATTGATGCTGGGAAATGTATTTGTCTGCAAGCATCATACCTGCTGATTAATTTATACTTTTCCACAACATTTAGAGGGAGATTTTCAGGTAAGTCTTTTTCAGTTATTTTTTTTAAAAGCTCCTGAGTTAATTTTCCAATGACCTTACCATTTAACCCTTTAGATTTTAATTTTTCTGTTGATGGATAAATAGGTTCTAAATATGATTTACCCGTTGCATTTTGTGAGTGATGATGTTCTATATCAGGGTGAGCCATTTGAGGCTTTCCCATAAAGAAACTTGGTTTTCCATACACCAAATAATGATGACCTAACACCAATATTTTTTCTATCCAACCAATTCCCTGAAACCAAACCAACTCAACTATTCCCGAGCTGTCCTGTAAATGAGCAATTAATCGCCTGCTTCTTTTTTCTCCAATCAACTGCATATCAATCAACTTTCCTGCAACCTGAGTAAAATCAGCATCAGAATGAAGAGAAGATATAGAGTCAATCTTAGTTTTATCTATATGTCTTAAAGGATAATACTCCAGAAGGTCTTTGAATGTAAACACGTTAATTTCCTTTCGCAATAAATCACCTCTTATTGCACTTACCCCGGTTAAATATTCAATGGGGCTGGATAATATATTTGACGTAGTTGAAATAATTCCGGGTTTATACAAAGATATTTAAGTACTCAAAAAAAAATCATCATTTTTAGCGATGATTTTTTTTAAAGTTTCTTTTCTTTCGGGATTGTTTAGAAAAACTTATTGGATTATACTCCGGTGTTTCACCCAATTCCTGAGGAACCAATCCTTTGGGGACTTCATTACCTATTAGTTTTTCTATTGAATTGAATGTACTTTGTTCTTTTGGACTTACCAAAGTATAAGCGGTTCCGTCGGCTTTTGCACGGGCAGTTCTTCCAATTCGATGAACATAATCTTCTCCATCATGAGGCACATCATAATTTATCACCAAATCAATATTATCAATATCTATACCTCTGCTTAAAATATCAGTTGCAACTAAAACACCCAATCTACCACTTC
>CANFOP010000130.1 GCA_947448685.1 Chitinophagaceae bacterium
AATTAATCCTTAATTCATCACATGCCATTATTTGTCAGAAAAATAGTATATGCTGTTTTAACTATTATTATTGCTTTGTTTTCTATTTTTAAACTGATTAATTATTCTATAGTTAAACGGTCGCCTATCTTTAATTTACCAGCTGAAATCAACAGCATTGTGTTAGGCAATTCACATCCTGAGCATGCGTTTAATGATTCATTGATTGATCATTTATTGAATTTATCTCAGTCGGGAGATTCCTACTTTTATACCTATATCAAGTTAAAAAAACTTCTTGAAAAAAATGCCAATATCAAAACAGTTTTTATTGATATCAGTGAAGATCAATTTTTAAAAGATAAAGTCAATAATCGAGTCTGGGGAAAAAAATATTTAAATTGGAAGTATCCTATATACTCACCTTATATGGATTTTCATGAAAATGAACTTATTTTTAAACATAATCCCATCGACTATATTGCTGTTTTTCTTCTTTCTATTCGAATAAATGGAGATAAGGTGATGTATAAAAATTATTTTTATTCCAAAATAATTGGAGGATATCGTTATTCTGACAACTTTAAAATAGATTCATTGCTGGAAATTCAGAAAAAAAAATCTGATCGAAGTTTTCATCCGAATTATCAGGATGATGACCTTAATAAAGAAAACATTAATTATTTAGAAAAATGCATAACTCTTTGCAACGCTAATCATATAAAGATATTCTTCACAAGATCTCCGCTTTATAAATACATTTATGACGACGATCAGATTTTTAAAAGAGTCTTAAATAAACAGTTTAAAGAAATTGAATTATTGGATTTTAAACAATTTCCTCTAAAAAATAATGAGTATCGTGATTTTGAGCATTTGAATTATTGGGGTGCAATTAGATTTTCGAATTTTTTTAATGATATCATAAAAAAAGGGATTTTAGAATCAGATAATAAACAACATATTATTGATTCAGTCATGCAGAGGTTTTGACAAAGAAAAATAGATTTTTTTTACTTATAATGAAAAGAATTTAACATTAAAGATTGTTCTTTTTCTTTCTAATGGTTTATTAGGTTGAAGTATTTTGCTCATAGATAACTTGTTATCATGAACGAACATTTACTTCAATATATCTGGAAATACAGATTATACAATTCAATCAATTTATATACCACATGTTCCAAGAAGATAAATACAATTTATCAGGGATTTCATAATTCTAATCAGGGACCAGATTTTTTGAATGCAAGAATTAAAATTGGTGATTCCATGTGGGCTGGACATGTTGAAATTCATGTCAAATCTTCTGATTGGGAATTGCACAACCATAGTGAGGATGAACAATATTCCAATGTGATTCTTCATGTTGTATGGTGTAATGACAGAGAATTAAACCTGCCATTTCCAACACTTGAAATTCAATCGCATGTTCCAAAAGTTCTGTTGGATAGATATTCAAACTTCATGAAAGAAAGCAGTTTTATTGCCTGTGAAAAAAATATTCACCGGGTCGATAATCTGATTGTTTCCAAATGCAAAGAAAGGATGTTAATAGAACGATTGCAATTAAAATCAACATATATCGCTGAGTTAATAATGGAATCAAAAGGAGATTGGGAAGAGGTTTCCTGGTGGATATTGGCAAAAAGTTTTGGAGGAAAAATTAATGGCGACGATTTTGAAAAAATCGCAAGAAGTATTCCACTTAAGATTCTATATTCAAACAAGCATTCTTTGCTTGCTATTGAGGCCATTATTTTTGGTCAAAGTGGACTTTTATCAAAAAACTGGAGTGGTGCTTATCCTAATCAATTGAAACGTGAATATCTTTTCTTTAAACGTAAATACAAATTGAAAATGCCTAGAGTGTCATTAAAATTTTTACGTATGAGGCCGTCCAATTTTCCAAGTATCAAATTAGCTCAATTATCTTCTTTTATTTTTCAAACAGATAGATTGTTTACGTTTATCAAAAAAGTATCAGATGAAGAGTTATGCAAAATGACATTCTCTTTCTCAGCAAGCGAATATTGGGACTATCATTATTGTTTCGATGATGATTCTATATTCAAAAACAAATTGGCAGGGAAAACTACTCAGCAGCATATTCTCATCAATTGTTTCATTTTTATTTTATATGCTTTCGGATATTATTATGATGAAAAACAAAAAATGAATCAGGCTGTAAAATTATTGAGTGAAATGAACGCTGAAAAAAATATAATTATCAATAAATTCAGAAAAATGAAAGTAACTGTTGAAAATGCTTTTGATTCCCAATCTATATTACATTTATACAATAATTATTGCCAACACAAAAAATGTCTGAATTGTATGATTGGTTATGCAGTATTTAATAAATAAATATTTTCTGTATTACTATAACCAATTATAGGTGATATTCAAATGTAAGTCCGGATGCAGGCTTTTCATAACCGGACAATTATTACCAATCAACTCCAATATTTTTTTGTCTTTATCTTCTATGCCTGAATTGGGAATGCTTAATTGAATATCTATTTGTCCAATTCTTCTGGGGTCACTTAGCATGTGTTTGGTTACATTTATTTGAGTGTCTTTTAAACTGACATTCATATCAGCAGCCCTTATACCCATCGTTGTGATCATACAGGTTGCCAGTGAAACACATACCAGGTCTGTAGGGCTAAATCTTTCTCCCTTGCCTCTGTTGTCGGTGGGTGCATCAGTTTCAACGATTGAGTTGCTCTGAAGATGAGTGCATTCGCATCTTAAATCTCCTTTGTATACAATGGACGCTGTCATTTTTTATGATTTTATAGAATTTAATTGTAATAAATCAATAGATATGACGAAACTTACCTTTCATCATTGTAATTTTACATAAATTTATACAAGTAAATAATATTCATGAAGAAAATTTCATTGTTCGTATTTTTTTTATTTTTTGTTTGCTTTATCAAAGCCCAAAATACCACTTCAAAGAAAGATGCCCGAAAGGATAATACAAATCATCCTATCATTTCCGATGATGTGATTTTAAAATATAAAAGACAATTGGTGGGAGGTTTTAAATTAATCAATGATGGTTATGGGGGTTTCGTCGAATACGGTAAATCTTCTTCAACAACCAGAAGTTTGTTGTTCCAATTTGACATTTCTGAAAGAAAACATGCAAAGGAAGAAAAACTGCAAAATAATTATCTGCCTACCTCTCCATTGATTTATGGAAAATTGAATTTCTTTTATCCGGTAAAATTAGGAGTTCAAAAGTTGTTTGTATTCGGTAATAAAGCGCCTAAAAACGGAGTATGTATTTCAGGACATATAGGTGGTGGTATTTCGCTGGCTTTGTTAAGGCCATATATGATTCAAATTAACAGGGGCAATAATACCTATGACTATATCAATTACAATTCTGCTGATAGCATTTATTATTTAGACGATCAGCAGGCTCAATACATTGTTGGCGGTCCAAGTTTTACAGAGGGTTGGAATAGATTAAAACTTGTCCCTGGTTTATATGTCAAGCCATCACTCAGATTTGATTATGGAAAATACAGTGATGTGGTAAGTGGGTTAGAAGTGGGAATAAATGCGGAATATTATTCCAAAAAAATTCCGCAAATGATAAGAATTAAACAACATCAGTATTTTCTGGGTATTTATGCCGCCATTATATTTGGAAAAAGAATGTGATAATAGACTCTTTCGTTTATTTTTACATTTCTTTTCTAACTTATTATTTTCAATATCTAAATTGTTTTAAATGTCCTGTGGTACCGAAAAAAGTGAATCTGTTTTTCCTGTAAAAAAACCTAATTGGTTGAGAGTCAAACTTCCAATTGGAGAAGAATATAAGCATGTACGAAGTCTGGTTGATAAGCATAAACTTCACACTATTTGCGAAAGTGGTAATTGTCCGAATATGGGCGAATGCTGGGGCGAGGGCACTGCAACTTTTATGATTCTTGGAAATATCTGTACTAGAAGTTGTGGTTTTTGCGCGGTTGCTACAGGAAGACCCGATGCTGTTGATTGGGATGAACCACAAAGGGTGGCAGAAGCCATACATTTGATGAAAGTAAAACATGCTGTTATCACTTCTGTTGACAGAGATGAACTGAAAGACGGAGGAAGCATCATCTGGTACAATACGATCAAAGCGGTAAAGGCATTAAATCCTGAAACAACGCTCGAAACCTTAGTGCCTGATTTTAAATCACAAAAAGAAAATATTCGGCGTATTATCGATGCAGCACCTGAAGTGGTTAGTCATAATATTGAAACTACCGAAAGGCTTACCAGATTGGTGAGGGTTCAGGCAAAGTATCATCAAAGTATGGAAACCCTCAAAATATTGAAGGAAGGAGGTATGAGAACCAAAAGTGGTATCATGCTGGGCTTGGGTGAAACCAAAGAAGAAGTGGTTCAAACAATGAAAGACTTATACAACAATGGAGTTGATGTTGTAACCATTGGTCAATACTTGCAACCAACCAAAAAACATTTGCCTGTAGATAGATTCATTCATCCTGATGAGTTTGCTGAATACCGTGAAATCGGGTATCAATTAGGATTGGATTATGTAGAAAGCGGGCCGCTGGTTCGCTCTTCTTATCACAGTGAAAAACATGTGATTCAGGGATGGGGCAGAAAAAAATGGATGGAAGAGAAAAATGTTTAATTGTATTGTAGGCCTCTGGACAATATCTGAACCTTTATTCTATTTTTAAATGACCAATGCACTTGCTCCCAATATCGCAGCATCAGATTCATTTAATGAACTTATTTTCAATTTTACTTTGTTTTTAAATATGGGCAGTAAATTGTTTTCCATATGTTTTTGAGTTGGCTGCATGATTAAATCACCCGCTTTGGTAAGTCCACCAAAAAGAATAATCATCTCAGGAGAAGAAAACATGATAAAATTAGCCAGCGCTTCTCCCAGTATCTTTCCTGTAAACTCAAACACTTCTTTTGAAAGTTCATCTCCTTGCATGGCACATTCATATACTAATTGGCTGGTGATATTCTCTTTAGAATAATTTCTCAATAAGCTTGGTTTAACATCATTGTCTAATAATTCAATGGCAGTTGTTCTTACTCCTGTGGCAGATGCATATGCTTCCAAACTGCCTTTCATCCCTGTTCCTGCATGCAAACGACCACCTGGCCTTATAATTGTATGTCCAAGTTCTCCTGCAAAGCCATCGTGACCGACTACAATTTTTCCGTCAATGATAATGCCACTTCCAACACCGGTACCAAGTGTGATCATGATAAAGTGCTGTATATCTTTCGCACTACCATACTTCATTTCTCCCACCGCTGCAGCATTGGCATCATTAGTTAATTTAGCAGGAATTTCCATCTTTTTTTGAATTAGGTCTGCCAGTGGTATGATCCCTTTCCAAAGAAGGTTAGGTGCATATTCTATAGATCCCGTATATACGTTACCGTTAGGTGCACCTATTCCAATTCCGGTAAAATTATTTTTTCCGCCAAATTTATCAATTATGGTATACAGATGTTTGCAAAGTTCCTCTACAAATAAATCAACTGTTGGGTATTGATTGGTATGAAT
>CANFOP010000131.1 GCA_947448685.1 Chitinophagaceae bacterium
ATTAATGGAACTTCGGTATCTAATAATGTACTAGACGACGAACAAATTAAGGCAGTAAGCTTTGGCACAATGAATAATATAGAGTCAGATGATGATTGCAGCGCCAACTATACAGATTACACAACAAGTGTGGCTGCACCAATTGTAATCACTGGTCAATATGTCCCAATTTCGGTATTGATAGATGAGTGTGATGGTGCTCCTTATAATCAAAGTGGTGTGTCTGTTTATATTGATTACAACAGAGATGGCTATTTTGATGATTATAGCGAGCGTGCATACAGCACTTGGGGAACCAGAACTTCACCTGCTACTGTGTATGGAAATGTTTATATTCCAACGAATGCAGCATTAGGGTTAACCAAAATGAGAGTTGTGGTGCAGGACGGTGTTGAAATACCTGGATCATGTGTTACACTAGGTTATGGAGAAGTAGAAGATTATGCGATCATGATACATAACGTGCCTCCGGTACTAACGGTGTTTGATGATGAGCAAATTAAATCTGTGAGTTTTGGAACGATGAATAATGTAGAATCTGATAGTTGCAGTGCCAATTACACAGACTACAGTAAAATAGTGGTAGCTCCAGTGGTAATGACAGGGCAATCGGTTCCATTCTCAGTATTAACAGATGAGTGCGACAATGCTCCTTATTATGCAAGTGGTATGTCTGTATTTATAGATTACAATAGAGATGGGGATTATGAAGATGCGGGAGAAAAAGTATATACCAGCAATGGCACTACAATGTCACCGAATACACGTAGCGGAAATATTGTGATACCTTCAAATGCTTCATTGGGATTAACCAAAATGAGGATAATAGTTGCAGAAGGCATTGCATCGCCAAACGCATGTGATTATATCAATTATGGAGAGGTGGAAGATTATGGAGTAATGATTAAAAGAGGCACGGCTCCTACGATTTGCCAAGGAGGAACCGGAATATTGTCAGGTCCAAGTGCTGTAGACGGGTCTCCTGTTTATTTATATGTTTGGAAATTGAATGGTACAACTTTAAGTGCAAATACCCAAACAATCAGCATCAATGCGGCTGGGACTTATTCGTTGAAAGTTTATACCAACAATGGATTCTCCAGCATTAGCATGCCTTATGTGGTAACCGCAACAGCGCCGCCAACAAGTAATGAATTTGTAACGGTTTGTCCGATTGAATTGCCCTATTCATGGAATGGTGTGAATTACAATACATCGGGCGTATATAGTAAAACGGTATCCAATGCCAATGGCTGTGATTCGATAGCAAGGTTGCATTTAACAGTGAAGTCAAATAGCTATGCAGTAGAAACATTTACTGCTATAGATACATTTGAGTGGCACGGAACAGTATATAATACTTCTACCAATTCAGCCTCCTGGACAGGTACCAACGAGGCGGGATGTGATTCAATAGTAACATTGAACTTAACCATTATTCCCATTTGCGTTCCGGTGGAGAAAGAGTTCTATATTATTGCTTGCAACTCTTATACATGGCATGGAATAAGGTTTACCACTTCGATGACCGGAGTAGAGTGGACAACACAAAATGAAAGAGGATGTGATTCAACAGAGATCTTGAATCTTACTATCAAGCGTTCTACTACCAGCACCACTAATGTATCTGTTTGTGCAACCCAATTGCCCTATACATGGAATGGAGTTGCTTATACTGCAGCAGGTACTTACAGTAAAAAGTTTGTCAATTCGATTGGATGTGATTCAACGGCTAAATTGGTATTAACAGTAAAATCTACTACTAGTAGTTTGATTAAATTGGCGGTATGTGCAAATGATATGCCTTATACATGGAATGGTGTAACCTACCCTACGGCGGGAACATACACGCAGACACTTACTAATGCAGCGGGTTGTGATTCAATAGCGTCGATTCAAATTAGAATACTACCTGTATCCAACAGTAATAATTACTTAGCAGTTTGTTCAAATCAATTGCCATTTGTATGGAATGGTTTGTATTTAACCGCATCGGGAACTTATTCGGCTAGTTTCAATAATGTAAATGGATGCGATTCAACGGCGATGCTTAATTTAACGATAAAGCAAGTAAGCCGAACAGTAGAAACTATTTCTGCTACCGGAAGTTCATACACATGGCATGGTATAGTGTTTACTGCGTCTAACCAAACGGCTACCTGGACAGGCACCAACGCTGTAGGCTGTGATTCAGTGGTTACATTAAACTTAAACTTGAATACAAACTGCGCTCCTACACAGCAGGTATTTAATGCGATAGCTTGTAATTCTTATACATGGCACGGTATACTTTCTACTACATCTACCACTTTGCAATGGGTAGGTGTAAATGCTGGTGGTTGTGATTCAGTAGAGATTTTGAATTTGACGATAACAACAGTTTCGCCGACTGCACCACCAGCAAGCATAACGCAAGTCCTGGTAAGCAACGTATGTGGCGCGAGGGTGTATAGATATACTGCGGCTACTACAACCAATGCTACCGGTTACGCATGGACGCTGCCAATTTCTGTTGGCGGAATTCCGGGAGTAGTACTAGATTCAGGAGATGCTAGTAATTCAAGGGTTATTAAAGTAAGATATGCATCACAATTAGCTGCATTTGCAACGGATAGTGTAAGGGTAAAAGCATTTACTACTTGTGGATACACAGCAAACAGAGCGGCTAAATTAATCAACACTTTGTATACAGTTCCGGTAGCCCCTGCATCGATAACAATTACGCCTTTGGTAACAAATATTTGCGGTGCTAAATTGTACAGATACACGGCCCCTGCATTAACAGCTGCAAGTGCTACCAATGTAGCGGCAACGGGTTATTTATGGTCATTTACAGGAGTGTTATCTGCAACAGATTCTATAACACTTGGTACAGATACATCAAGAATTATAGAAGTACTATACAGAGATAACGCTGCTGCAGTAACGGGAGATAGCATCAGATTGTTGTATACATCAAGTTGCGGTAATAGTAATAATAAGTCAGTGAAACTGGCTAACACATTGCTTTCCCCTCCGGTTGCTCCAACCGTAATAGTAGCTTCAGTAGTATCTAACGTATGCGGAGCGAGAAAATATCGATATACAGCTTCTGCAAGAACATTAGCTACTACTACAACAGGTGCTGCCACAGGATGGTTATGGTCATTGCCGGAAGGGCCGAATGGTTCAACGGGTAGTATTGATTCCGGAGATGTAAGTTCGCAAACAATTGTTGTGAAATACACTTCTAATGCTGCGGCTGTATCAGGGGATAGTATCCGAGTAAGGTATACATCAGTCTGCGGTGTAGGAATTGTAAAAGCTTCCAAACTAACCAATACATTGCTGTCAGTTACTACTGCTCCATCAGCTATTACCATTACACCTGTGGTTGCTGTAACATGTGGCCATAAGCTATATCGTTATAGTGCTCCTGATTTGATTGCATCAACAGCAACTACGCCAGCTACAACAGGATATGCTTGGTCATTTGTAGGCAGTCTTTCTGGTAATCCATTTGGAGGAGATACTACCAAAGCAGTAGTTGATTCCGGAACTATAAATTCAAGGGTGATAGTGGTTAGATTTAAAACTAGCGCCGCGGCCATTGCAGGTGATAGTATAAAAGTAGCATATACTTCAGTATGTGGCGAAGGGCCGAAAAAAGCAGCAAAGCTTACGAATGTAAATAGTGCTGCTACCACAGCTCCTGCAACACCTGCATCTATCACCATCACTGCGGTTACACCAAATGTATGCGGTTCAAGGGTGTATCGTTATACTGCACCGGCATTACTAGCGGCTACAACAACTGCTACAGCAGCTACAGGATATGCGTGGTCATTTACAGGAAGTCTTTCTGGCAATCCATTTGCAGACACCACAAAAGCTGTAGTAGATTCTGGCTCAATCAATTCAAGAACAATATTGGTAAGATTTAAAACGAATGTTGCTGCCAATACAGGCGACAGTGTTAAAATTTCCTATACATCTACTTGTGGTAACAGTGCAGCAAAAGCATCTAAGCTAACCAATACATCCTACTTACCTGCTGCTCCAGCGACTTTGACGGCAGTGTTGGTAAGTGATAATTGCGGAGCAAGAGTGTATCGTTACACGGCATCTGCATTAATATCAGCTACGTCTACCTCTCCGTCGACTACAGGTTATGACTGGTCATTTACCGGAACACTGGGTGCTAATGCAGTGATTGATTCTGGCAACGGAACAAATGTTGTAAAAGTAAGGTTTACAAGTAATGCCGCTGCATCGTTGGCTGATAGTGTAAAAGTTCGTTACACTTCAGAATGTGGAAGTGGTTCATTTAAGGGCATTAAGTTGATCAATGTAATAAAATTATGTTCTGTGCCTGTTTCCTTTATTAAATCAACACAGAAAGAAACGGATATTAAACAAACAGCATCTTCTGCAATGGAGGTAAAAGTATATCCTAATCCATCATCTAGTAATTTCAATTTGAAAGTAACGAGTGATAGCAAAGAGAAGATAGATGCTCGAGTAATGGATGTACAGGGCAGGTTGATTAAAAGAATGTCTTTTGATGCCAACGAAATAATATTATTCGGAAACGAGTTAACACCTGGTGTCTATATTATAAAATTAAAAGAAGGGAAGGATGAGAAGTCGGTGAGGGTGGTGAAGTATTAACGTTGATTGACGATGATGATGATGAAGAGGCTGTCCAAAAAGGGCAGCCTCTTTTTTTAGTTGGTGTTAATCGAAATAGCACAGCCAACTGAATTATTTACCCATCACTTTCTCCCATAATTCAGGAATTCTTTTTACCCAAACCAATTCCCGTTGCTTAAGTTTAGCTTCCTGAACCGGTGTTCCCCAATAAACTTTTCCCCCTTCAATGTCATTTGATACCCCACTTTGGCCAAATACAACTGCATTTGCTCCTATTGTAAGTGTTTTATTAACGCCTACCTGACCCCAAAGCGTAACACCATCTTCAAGAGTGGTTGCTCCTGCAATAGCCACTTGTGCAGCCAGCAAACAGTTCTTACCTAAAATTGTATCGTGTCCGATATGAACCATGTTATCAAGCTTTGAGCCTCTTCCGATTATGGTGTCATGGCTTACCCCTCTGTCAATGGTACAATTAGCACCAATTTCAACAAAATCTTCTAAGATCACTCTGCCGCAATCAGGCATTTTTTTATACCAAACTTCTCGGTCTTTTTTTGTGTTGTAGTAAAAAGCATTGCTACCTATAACAGTGCCCGATTGGATTACTACATGGTCTCCAATAATACAATGATCCATGATGGTAACATTTGGATAAATGATGCAATTTTTTCCAATGGAAACATGATTTCCGATCAGTACATTCGGATAAACTACACTGCTTTCATCTACAACTGCTGAATCGCTTAACATTTTATTGCTCGGCTCAAACGGACGGTATGTATTTACGATAGTACAATAAGATTCAAATGGATTTTCTACAACAAGCAGCGCCTTTCCATCAGGACAACTCATCTCTTTATTGATGATAATAAATGAGGCA
>CANFOP010000132.1 GCA_947448685.1 Chitinophagaceae bacterium
GCTTGGTTTATACTATATCACCAAAGGTAAAAAGACTATCGGTGATGATGTGGTAAAAGGAGAAGGAAAAGCATTCTATTCTGCTGATGAAGTAATCATTGCTTACAATGAAAAGCAAATAGATCTTCATGCCAACATAAAAGTAAAGGCAAATGTGCGTAATGCAGATGGAACACTTACCAACAAACTAATTGAAACTACTGTTGGTCGTGTTATTTTCAATCAACATGTACCAAAAGAAGTTGGATTCGTAAATGCATTATTGACCAAAAAGAATCTTAGAGAAATCATTGGTGACATTATCAAATGGACAAGTGTCCCTGTTACAGCTAAATTCCTGGATGATATTAAAACACTTGGTTTCCGTATGGCATTCCGTGGTGGATTGTCGTTCAATATCAACGATCTGATCATTCCGGCTGTTAAAGAAGAATTGGTTCAAAATGCACAGGTTGAAGTATCAGAAGTTTGGGATAGTTACAACATGGGATTAATTACCAACAATGAAAGATATAATCAGATTATTGATATTTGGAGCCGTGTTGATACCAAAGTAACGGAAACGCTTATACGCGAATTGGCAATAGATAAACAAGGATTTAACTCTGTTTACATGATGCTTGATTCCGGAGCCCGTGGTAGCAAGCAACAGATTAAGCAGTTGGCAGGATTAAGAGGTTTGATGGCCAAGCCAAGAAAATCTGGCTCTTCCGGAAGTGAGATCATTGAAAATCCGATTCTTGCGAATTTTAAGGATGGATTGAGTGTATTGGAATACTTCATCTCTACGCATGGTGCCCGTAAAGGTCTTGCAGATACCGCTCTTAAAACTGCGGATGCTGGTTACTTGACACGTAGGTTGGTAGACGTTGCACAGGATGTGGTCATAAACGATGAAGATTGTGGAACATTGCGTGGAATTGCAACTTCAGCGTTAAAAGACAATGAAGATATCATTGAACCATTAAGTGACAGAATTGAAGGTCGTACTTCATTATATGACGTTGTTCATCCTTTAACTGATGAGATATTGGTAGGAGCCGGAGAAGAAATCAGCAATGATATCGCTAAGAAAATTGAAGATACCGGAATAGAAACTGTTGAAATAAGATCTGTACTTACTTGTGAAAGTAAGCGTGGCGTTTGTGTGAATTGTTATGGAAGAAATCTTGCTTCCGGAGCATTGGCTCAGCGTGGAGATGCAGTTGGAATTATAGCCGCTCAGTCTATCGGTGAACCAGGGACACAGTTGACACTTCGTACTTTCCACGTGGGTGGTGTGGCTGGATCTGCATCTGTAGAATCTTCATTGCTTGCTAAATTCGATGGTACATTGCAATTTGACGGACTTCGTACTGTAAGCACCGAAAACAATGAAGGTAAAAAAGTATCAGTTGTAATTGGTCGTACAGGTGAAATCAGAAATATTGATGTGAAGTCTGATCGTTTATTAAACACCATGCACATTCCATATGGTGCTATATTAAGTGTTAAAGACGGACAGAAAGTTGCAAAAGGTGATGTTATCTGCACTTGGGATCCTTTCAATAACGTAATAGTAGCGGAAGCTAATGGTAAAATTAAATTTGATGCATTATTGGAAGGTATAACTTATCGTGATGAGGCTGATGAACAAACAGGTCACAGAGAAAAAGTGGTAATCGAGACAAAAGACAAAACAAAACTGCCTGCGATTTTAGTAGAAGGAAAAGATAAAAAAACATACAACTTACCAGTAGGGTCACATATTGTTATAGAAGAAGGCGACGAAGTAAGAAGTGGACAAGTGTTAGTTAAAATTCCAAGGGTGTTAAGTAAACTTAAAGATATCACCGGAGGTCTTCCACGTGTAACTGAATTGTTTGAAGCAAGAAATCCAAGCAACCCTGCAGTTGTTTGTGAAATTGATGGCGTCGTAACTTTTGGTAACATTAAGCGTGGTAACAGAGAAATCAGTGTGGAAGCTAAAGATGGAGTTACTCGTAAGTACCTTGTTCCATTAAGTCGTCAGATCCTGGTTCAGGATGGTGACTTTGTAAAAGCAGGTGCTGCTCTCAGTGACGGACAAATTTCACCTGCGGATATTCTTTCTATTAGAGGACCTTTTGCAGTGCAGGAATATGTTGTAAATGAAATACAGGAAGTATATCGTCTGCAAGGTGTGAAAATCAACGACAAACATATTGAAGTGATTGTTCGTCAAATGATGCGCAAAGTAACCATTGAAGATGCGGGTGATACCAAATTCCTTGAAGGAGATACCGAAGATAAAATGGACTTTAACATAGAGAATGATCAGATATTTGATAAGAAAGTTGTTACTGAAAGCGGAGAAAGCACCAAATTGAAATCAGGTCAAATTGTAACACTAAGAGATATCAGAGAAGAAAATTCTATTTTAAGAAGATCCGATAAGAAATTGGTTGAGTATCGCGATGCTCGCCCTGCAACATCTTCACCTTTATTGCTGGGTATTACTAAGGCCTCTCTTGGAACTCACAGCTGGATATCTGCTGCGTCATTCCAGGAAACCACAAAAGTATTGAGCTCAGCAGCAATACTTGGTAAAAAAGATGAAATGCTCGGATTAAAAGAGAATGTTATTACAGGACATCATATTCCAGCCGGAACAGGATTGCGTGATTTTGAAAATATGATTGTTGGAAGCAAGGAAGAATATGAATTGCTGATGACAACCAAAGAGGCAATGAGTTTCGACGAAGAAGAGTAAAAAAATTAATAACTAATTTTACAAGAGCATCGGATTTCCGGTGCTCTTTTTTTATCAATTTAATTGAGTAAAATGTACACTATTTGATTGTACATTTATTATTTGTATTTATCTTGCCTTAATAAAATTCAGTAATGAAACATTTATCCCTTTTGCTTAATGCAGTACTCTTGATTGCAGTTGCATTTCTTTATTATCTTCATTTTTCTGCCAAGAAAACCAATGAGATAAAGTTTAAACCTCCCGTATCATTTAATTCAAATGGCAGCCATCCATTAATTGCATATGTTGACTTGGACTCTCTGAATGAAAAGATTACGTATATCAAAACCAACAGAAAATTGCTGGAGGCAGAGCAATTGGCTATTGAAACTGAATGGGAAAACGGCTATCGCAATTTGGAGGCTCAAAAAAATAATTTTCTTAAAAAGGGAGAATCAATTACCCAGCAACAAGCCGAAGGGTTTCAGGCCTATCTTTTAGAACAACAGCAATCCATAGACGCTAAAAAACAATCACTCACCCAAAAATTAAATGAAAAGAGTTATAAATTCATGGATGGTATTCAGAAAGAATTAAAAAAGTTTTTGGAAGAGTATAATGAAAGCAAGGCTTTTACTTATATAATGACTACAGGTAACGGATTGGATTATATGGTTTACAAAGATTCATCCCTTAATATAACCCAGGATGTGATTGCCGGCATGAACGAAAAGTTGAATGCAAAACACAAATAAATATCCAAAAGATATACTAACTTCAATCCCGTTATTATCGTAACGGGATTTTTATTTTTAAAAATTAAATTTTCAATGGAAGAAACATCCAAAACATTCAAGCAAAGTCTCGGTTTGTTTGATGCAACCATGATTGTTGCAGGATCCATGATAGGTTCAGGAATATTTATTGTCAGTGCCGACATGTTAAAAGACCTGGGAAGTGCAGGTTGGCTTTTGGCGGCCTGGTTAATTACAGGAATTATGACATTGATTGCGGCGTTGAGTTATGGAGAATTAAGTGCTATGTTTCCTAAAGCTGGCGGTCAATATGTTTATTTGAAAGAAGCCTATAATCCAATGATTGGATTTTTATATGGATGGAGTTTTTTTTCAGTTATTCAAACGGGAACCATTGCTGCTGTTGCTGTTGGCTTTGCTAAATTTGCGGGCTATTTTTTTCCATCTTTGGCCTGGGAAGATGTAAATACATTTTCAGTACTGGGACTGAAAGTTCATTATGCTCAAGTTGTAGCCATGCTACTGATTGTTTTGCTGACTTTTATCAATACCAAAGGTGTTCAGGCAGGAAAAATCATTCAAACTTTTTTCACATCCACTAAATTGATTTCACTTTTTGCATTGATTATTGCTGGATTCCTGGCATTTAATAAGGATGCATGGAATGCAAACTGGAATAACGCATGGTCAATACGACACTTGACAAAAACTCCAGACGGTTCAGTTAATTATCAGGCGCTGATTGGAGGCATTGGATTGGGGGCAGTGGCCAGTGCCATGGTAGGAAGTATTTTCAGCAGTGACGCATGGAATAATGTCACTTTTATAGCAGGTGAAATTAAAAATCCCAAAAGAAACATCGGATTAAGTTTGATGTCCGGCACCTTGATAGTGACATTTATTTATCTGATGATGAATGTCGTTTATCTTTCCACCGTTCCATTGAATGATTTGGCATTTGCCAAAGACAATCGTGTCGCATTAAGTGCCTCACAAGCAATTTTTGGAACTTATGGAA
The DNA here is from genome assembly GCA_947448685.1 of Chitinophagaceae bacterium. GTDB lineage: Bacteria > Bacteroidota > Bacteroidia > Chitinophagales > Chitinophagaceae > Ferruginibacter. Next base: position 4,487 of record CANFOP010000132.1, read on the forward strand.
CATCTATCATTGCTGTCATGATTATGATCTCAACTTTTGGTTGCAATAATGGCTTGATACTTGCCGGCGCAAGGGTTTATTATACTATGGCTAAGGATAATCTTTTCTTTAAACAGGCAGGTAATTTGAACAAAAATATCGTTCCTGAATGGGCACTATGGATACAGTGTTTGATGGCTTGCGCTTTGTGTTTAAGCGGTAAATATGGCGATTTGCTGGATATGGTATCTTTTGTTGTGGTTATTTTTTATGTGTTAACAATCGCAGGTATATTTATTTTAAGAAAATCCAGACCTGACGCAGAAAGACCATACAAAGCTTTTGGCTATCCTGTATTACCAATGATGTACATAATAATGGGAATTAGTTTTTGTATATTGTTGATAATGTATAAACCCCAATTTACCTGGCCCGGATTAATCATAACGCTAATTGGAATTCCTTTGTATTATATTGCAGGTATGAGTAAAGAAAAAAATAAAAATATCAATTTATAAAGTAAAAACAATGCAGCCATTTTCTATTGTTATACACGGGGGAGCAGGTACCATTTTAAAATCAGACATGACTCCTGAATTGGAGAAGGCTTATATCAATGGACTGGAATCCTCCCTACAAAAAGGATTTTCATTACTGGAACAGGAAGGAAAAGCGGTGGACGCTGTACGAGCTGCTATTGCTATATTAGAGGACAATGTATTATTCAATGCAGGGAGGGGCTCCGTTTTTACAAAAAAAGGAGTACAGGAGATGGATGCAGCCATTATGGATGGTAAAACGAAGGGTGCAGGCGCGGTAACTGGTGTCAGAAATGTCATGAATCCTATTGAACTTGCTTATGAAGTCATGACCAATAGTAACCATGTTTTTTTAAGTGGAAAGGGTGCCAATGACTTCGCCATTAAACAAGGGTTGAAACTAATGCCGGATGATTATTTTTTTTCTAAATTCAGATATGACCA
>CANFOP010000133.1 GCA_947448685.1 Chitinophagaceae bacterium
GATTTATTGGCTGAACATAAAGTAAATATTTTCTTTCATGGCCATGATCATTTTTTTGGAAAACAGGAAAGAGATTGCTTGGTTTATCAGGAAACTCCTCAACCCAGCCATCCTAATCTCACCAACTCCGATCAGGTAAATTATGCTTCTTCATATGGTTATCATGAAGGAATAATTCAGGCAAGTTCGGGGTATTTAAAAGTTACTGTAAATGCAAACGGTGTAAAAGTAGATTATGTAAGAACATATTTGCCCGCAAATGAAGATGCCACACACCATAATAAAGATATTTCTGCCACCTATTTTATTGGTTCAACCAATTGCTATGATTCAACTTCAAATGGCGGAACAGATACAAGTCTTACACCAACAACCATCTCTCCTATTTTATGGAACACCCATTATGTAAATGAACTGGTATATCCCAATCCCTTTTCTAATAGCATCAATATTGAATTCACTCAAAACTTGACTGAAAACATTAGTATTTCAATTTTTAATGAGGCCGGTCAACTAATTAAAAGGCTCCTCAATAATACACTTGTCCCTAAAGGAGGATATAGAGTAACCTGGGATGGTAAAAGTGATTATGGATCAACTTTACCCGATGGGACATATTTTTATGTTATCAGATCTTCGAACAAAAATATAAAATCAGGTAAAATAATTTTATTAAAATAAAAGAATTCAAAAAGTATGCAATAAAAAACTCCCAATAGGGAGTTTTTTATTTTTAGGAATTAATGGAATATGGCATCAATGTGCAAAATCATTTTGATAATCTCCTTTAATGCGTTCCATAGATGGATTGAAGTACCCAAATTTAAGATTAGGGAATTCTTCTCTGATTAATTCCATCATTTGTTTAACACCCAAACATTCTCCGGTATCCGGCACATTTATTTTTTCAAGATACCAATCCGGATCAATATTGAAGTTTCTCCATTGAATCATACACAAATCAGTATCTTTTATCAACTTTCTCAAAGCCTCATATTCTTCAACACTGTCTGTCATTCCCGGAAATACAAAATAATTTATACTGGTCCAGGCCCCAAATGAACGGGCTATTTTCAAACTTTCAACAATGTCTTCAAATTGATAATTATTGGGCTTATAATAAGCCGTATAAATATCTTTTCTTGCAGAATTTGTACTTACGCGAATACTGTTCAATCCAGCTTCACACAATACTTTTACCGCATCAGGCTTACTGCCATTGGTATTGATATTGATACTTCCTTTGGGTGTATGTTTTCTGATTTCAATGATGGAATCTTTAATGGTTTCCCACATGAGCAATGGTTCTCCTTCACAACCCTGACCATAACTGATGATTGGAAAAGGAGCTGTTTGTAAATGTGGGACCGTAAACTCTACAATTTCTTCTGCAGAAGGCTTAAAAGTCAATCTGTCCTGTGTGCTGAATATTGTTTCATCTTCAGGCTGAAAAGAAATACATCCAATGCAATTGGCATTACAGGCAGGAGAAACAGGAACAGGGCACTCCCATCTGCCCAATGCCAAATTCCTTGCAGCCGGGCAAGTATAGGTCATGCAACAATTATCCATTAAATGTTTAACCAATCGATTATCTGGATAAGCAGAAAGTAAATGATCATACCCTTTTTGAATTTGTTCATCATCATATCCTGAAGCTTCCTGACGTATATCTTTTTCAATTCTTACTGCCGGTACAAACAATTGATCATTGTACCAACCGGCTGCTGTATAGCAAAATAAGGGCAATGTAGGCGCATCTGGCATTGTCTCATAAGCAGCCATAAATAATCCTGTATGAGCAGGAGGAATAAATGCAGCAACAGCCCAACCTTTTTCACATAACCGCATTTCTCCACTTTCCACATCAATACCAATACCTCTTCTGCCGGGCAATTCATACAACTGTCCGCCTTCAGGCAATTCAATCCAGTCATCCAATTGAATAGGATATGCATCCCAACCACTTCTTCCTACGACATATAAACTGGTATCTTCAAAAATATTACCATTACCATCTGAATACATTAAGTAAGGTGATTGATTAAGTATACTCATGAATTGAAATAATTATTGGAGATGTGATTTAAAAAATTGATTTACAGATGCTTCATCCAGATTTTCATTTTCGGATTGAATTAATGAATGCTGAATCAGTTTATTATTTTTAAAATCAATAGTCAGGACATTGTCTTTCAGAATAACATTATCCAGATCAGACCATTGAATTATTTTTTTTGGAAATGAAGGATATACAATTCCATTATGGTTGACGATGATTGTAAAAGTTGGTTTCAATGCATAGAACCCAAGAATGGCGAATATCATGGAAAGGAATCCCAAATACCAAGTACCGATTATCCACCATACTATTGCAGCCAAAAAATTACCCAGAGCAATTGAGCCCATTGAAAGAGACCTCCCCTTTTTATAAATAGCATAACTGGTTAAAGGAGGTAATAAAAAAATGTAACCTACTGTAGAAAAATAAAAATCAATGGTGTCTTTTTTTGCTACAAAGTGATGAAAATAAGAAATGGCAATTGCATTCAACAGTGCAATAAGTATGGTCACTGTTCTATAAGTAGACGCTTTGTTATTGGGAAGCAAAATAGTGAAGTTATTCATTAATCGGATTGCTGGCAGTTAATAAATTACAAAGTTTATATAACACCCTTGCTCCTACATTTTCATCCCATTCATTATTGCTTACACCTACTTCATTCAAATCAAAACCTACTATTTTTTTCCCAGACTTGAACACTTTGTTGAGTAAATAAAAAACTTGTTCCGTTTCAAATCCTCCTTGAACGGGCGTTCCGGTATGAGGACAAAGTTTAGGATCTAAGCCATCAATATCAAAACTGATAAATACATGCTGAGGTAAATGATTCACCATTTCATCTACAATATTTTTCCAGTTTTCTCCCTCGTACTGCCTGGTTTTAATGTCTTTATCAAAATAAGTTATCACCCTGCCATTACTGTTGTTGATGTAATCCAATTCTTCTTCACAATAATCCCTGATACCTACCTGCACAAGTTTTGACAAGGACTGAATTTGCTCCAATGCATTATACATGATGGATGCATGAGAATAGTTAAACCCTTCGTATGCTTTTCTTAAATCACAATGTGCATCAATTTGAAGAATACCAAAACTTTCATATTGGGCGGCAATTGCCTTAAAAAAACCAAGAGGAGTACTATGATCTCCGCCTAACAAAGCAACCAACTTTCCTTTTTTTATCAACTCATTAGTTTGTTCAAATACCCAATCATTTAAAAAAACACTTCCCTGATTGATTTCTTTCAGCGTTTTGGTCATGAATTTATTGGACTCTACTGATTCTCCCTGAGCGATGAAGTTAATATACAATTCAGCCTCTTTACGCAGATAATCACTTTTGGTAAGAATCTTCTTATCCGGCGTACGCATAAAAAACCCTTGTTTCCACACATCTTTGAAGTCAGGATCATACAGGTCTACCTGCAAACTGGCTGTAAAAATATGATCAGGGGCTCTGGCTGTTCCTGCATTGTAACTAACAGTTACTTCCCAGGGAATGGGGAGGATAACCAGCCTGGCATCGGATTCTGAAAAAGGAAGACCAAAAATATTATTATTAGGATTACCTACTGAATTAGGGTCAAAATTAGAAAGGTCTGCCATAAAGATATTTTATAATTGATGTACAAATATAATTGAAGTTTTTATGCATTTAAAATATAAGAAAATTGAATTGCTGACAGGTTTTAAATTACCTTTGCAAAAAATGTAAGTAATGAAAAAAACGCATATCATCATTTTGATTGGAATTGCTGCACTTATCGTAGGATTACTGGTCTTTTCCGTTGACTTTTCTACTTACGACACCATTAATTCCGCCAAGAACAAACAAGGTAAATTTGTTCACATCATAGCCAAATTAGATAAATCAGAACCAATTACTTATAACCCGGAAAATAATCCAAATTATCTTGAATTTTATGCGGTTGATAGCCTCGGCGGAAAAACAAAAGTTGTGTATCACAACAACAAGCCTACTGACTTCGAAAAAAGTGAAAGAATCGTTTTAAAAGGTAAAATGCAGAAGGACTATTTTGATTGTAAAGATATCCTTTTGAAATGTCCAAGTAAATACAAGGACAATAAAAAAATGCTGGAAAAAAATATAAAAGAACAAGACAGTTCCAAATAAAACAAAACACTTGCAATGATTAAATTTGAAGGAGAGCATCTTTTACCCGGACAGATTGGGCATTTCTTTGTAATACTGGCATTTGTTTCATCATTCATTTCTTTGGTTGCATATTACAAGGCTTCCCGAATAGATAATCTTGAATTAAAAAAACAATGGGAAAATTTTGGTCGCATTCATTTTATCATTCAATGCATCAGTATCCTTTCTGTTTTTTCTGCGATATTGTATATCTGTTCTCATCATTATTATGAGTACATGTATGCATACAAACATGCTTCAAAAGAATTGGAATACAAATATCTATTGGCATGTATTTGGGAAGGACAAGAAGGCAGTTTTTTACTTTGGTCTATTTGGCAGGCGGTTTTAGGTATCATCATATGTTTCAGAAAAAAAGACAATGTTTGGAAATCCCCTGTAATGACTGTAGTAAGTCTTGCTCAATTCTTTTTAATGCTGATGATTTTGGGTATTTATTTTTTTGGTATAAGAATTGGTAACAGTCCATTTACATTAACCCGAAACGAAATTCCTGCCCCTATTTTTTCACAACCTAATTATCTTACATTCATCAAAGATGGTATGGGCTTGAATGTATTATTGAGAAATTACTGGATGGTGATCCACCCCCCTATATTGTTTTTAGGATTTGCATCAACCATCATTCCTTTTGGATTTGCTTATGCCGGATTACAATCAAAAAAATACGGCGACTGGATTAAACCAGTTTTGCCTTGGGCATTGTTCAGTGCTGCAATTTTAGGAATTGGTATCATGATGGGTGGCAAATGGGCTTATGAATCATTAAGTTTTGGTGGATACTGGGCTTGGGATCCTGTAGAAAATGCATCTTTAGTCCCCTGGTTGATTATGATAGCCGGTGTTCACACAATGCTGATTTATAAATCAACTGAACATTCATTAAAAGCCAGTTACTGGTTCTCCATTTTGAGTTTTGTGTTTGTATTATACTCCACTTTTTTAACTAGAACAGGCATACTGGGTGATACTTCCGTTCATGCTTTTACAGAAGCCGGAAAAGCCATCAATATAATGATTGGAATATTTGTATTGACATTTGCAATTCCTATTATCATATTATATTTCAGACATCAAAAGCACATTCCGGTAATTATAAAAGAAGAAGAAACATCATCTCGTGAATTTTGGATGTTCATAGGGTCTCTTATACTGTTTTTATCTTCATTGTTCATCATTATCATCACTTCAATTCCTGTTTAC
>CANFOP010000134.1 GCA_947448685.1 Chitinophagaceae bacterium
AACGATAATAATCTGGTCTTGGGTCTGCTGCATTGTACCAATCCAAACCTGTTGTACTCCTGTTTCCAGTCAAGTAAGAAACAGCAGACGTCAAATTCATCTTTGAATTAATTTTCCATTCATGTGTCAAAATACCAATGGGTTGAAATGTTTTGGCAACACTTGAATTTCTTTTCTTCCCATTTTGATATCCCCAATAAGGATTGTAGAAATTCGTACCGGCTATATCTAACATTTCTTGAACAGATGCACCTTGACGTCCATTGGTAGTAGGTGTTGCAAAAGCAACAAATGAAAGCAGATGATCGGCATTGATTTTTTTGTCAACTCCCACATAACCCGACCACCCGTCATAAAAAGTCCCATCTGTGAACCCTTCATCAGCCCATCTGCGTGAACCGGAATAACTAAAAGCCCACCCTTTAGGATTAAAACCAGTTGAATGAGTATATCCAAAACGGTGAACATAATTTCTGTTGGCAAGAGAATACACCATGCTGGTTTGTTTGCGCTGCTTGGATGCCCTTGAATCAATCAATGTAGCACCACCCAATGCGCCAAAGCTGAATCGATTAGATTGCAAACCATATGCATTTTGTTTGTTGCGCAATACATCATTCAATCCTCCCCATAATCCAAATGGAGTAAACCCATTGTCCAAATTTTCCATCGGGGCCCCATTCATATAGGTGGTGAATTGATCAGCATCATAGCCCCTCATGCGAAATCTAACCACATTAAAATTAAAGGAAGCAGCATTTATGAAAGGATTTCTTCCCAAATTTAAATATCCAGAAATATTTTGTGCACTGCCATCCTGATCATCATTTTCATCAAGTGATACAATTGGAATATTGTCCAACATGGTTTCCTTTCCTTCTTCGTGAATGGAAGTATCTGTGATTGATTTATTTTCAGTGGTGTTTTGAGCAGATAAGTTTGCAGAAAAGACGACTAATATAGTTAAAAAAGCAAGCCTTTTAGAGAAGTTAATCATGTCTAATATTGTGTTAAGAATGTGCAAGGTAAAGATTTTTAACTCTATAAAAGAAAAAAATTTGAACACTATTGATTTTAACATATTAGATTTTTTTGCACATCTTTTATTAGTAAGAAAATCAGTAGTTTCGCTTAAAATAAAACCCAATGACCAAAAAATTCACTCCCTTTTTATTATCCATTGTTTTTCTTTTTGGAACTATCCAAAAATCATTCGCCTGGGGGGCTACAGGACATGCGCTGGTGGCAGAAATTGCTTTCAAATTACTGGATGATTCTACCAAAAAAATTGTAAAGTCCTACCTTGGTAATATGACTATTGAAGAAGCAGCCAACTGGATGGACAATGAACGTAGCAATAGTTACTACAACTTCATGCGACCATGGCATTACATTGATATGGATAAAGGACAGCAATATACGCCCTCAAGTGCAAGAAACATACTCTCTGTTTTACACTCTGCCATAGTTGAACTAAGAGGTTATAAATCAAATGACATGGCAAAAAAAGAAATAAAAAACAGGCTGGAAATAATCTTTCATTTGATTGGAGATCTTCATCAACCATTACACACCGGATATACTATTGATAAAGGAGGAAATACCATTCAAGTAACTTCCCCCTACGTTTCAGGAAATTTGCACAGCGTATGGGATAGCCAAATCCTCGATTACAAAAACATTAATCTTGATTCCTGTATGAATTATTACAGCACAATGACCAGTGGGGAATTGGCTGAATACAGGAAGATAAATGAACTGAAATGGATGTATCAATCAAGATCCTATCTGGACAAAGTATACAGTTTTGAGAATAATTATCTCGATAAAAACTATATCGACAACAATATAGAGGTCATTAAAAGACAAATTGTGATCGGTGGAATAAGATTAGCCACAGTATTGAAAGACATTTTCAACCCTGATGTAACTAAAGGTTGATTTATTCTATCAATTCACTTTTTACAATTTCTACGCTACACTTATTTGAAAAATCTTTGCCGGTTAATTTGAAGATGATTCTCATTGTTGTTTCCACATCTTTTGAACAATAATTTGCTATCCGAATCATATTCAAGCGACGATTTGCCATGTTTTTTTCCCAATATAATGCGCCCACCATACTTCCATCAATATCAATTTTAGGAGAAGGCAGATTCAATGCTTTGGCCAGTAGTTTAAGTGAAGTAAAATTTTTGTAATCACCAAAACGCCAATATTGAAAAGTATCCAAAACAGTCGATTCCCATGGTTTTTTATTCTGAAAATTCAAAAATGCAGGAATAGCAAGATTGTTAATCAACAATCTTCTGCAAATAAAAGGTATGTCAAACTCTTTAATATTGTGTCCGGCAAAATTCCATTTACATTTTATTTCGCTTATTTTTATCATGAATGACAAGAATGTATCAAGCAATTTCTTTTCATCATATCCGTAAAATGATTCTATTTTAAATTTCATTTCTGATAAAGAATGGAAGTATCCAATACTGATGCATATGATTTTGGAAAATTCAGCCATGACACCTGCACGCAAGTGATACATATCGCTCACACATACATCTTCTTTTGTTTTTGATATTTTTTCTACCCACAACTCTTTCCATTCTTCCCCCATCTCTTCAAAGGAAGAATATTCCGAAGCAGTTTCTATATCTATTACCAATAATTCATCTGGATTCATTTCTATTTCTTTTATATAAAAGTCTACAGACTTATTAATTTAAAAAAGAGAATTTAAACGATTTCAAAAAAGAAATTACTTTCCAAGATGTGTTATTCTTCTCATTTTGATTTCAAAAAATTATACTCTTAATTTTCCAGTTCTGTTAATTCCATTTTTACGATTTATTCCATGTGACCTTTGATAATAATATATATTTGTTCATCCGTTGAATGTCAAATCAAACTTCTTTTTAAAATTTACCAATGAAAAATGTCATTTTATTTGCAGTACTTTTTTTTAGTCGCAATTGTTTTTCTCAAAATATACAGGACAGCAATTTTATTCAAAGCCCCATTACTTTGGAAACCTCTAACGGAGAAATTTATGGAACACTCACCACACCATTGAATTTCACACATGGGCCTGTTGTTTTAATCATCGCCGGCTCAGGGCCTACCGACAGAAATGGCAACAACCCAATGATGAAAAACAACAGTTTGCAACAACTGGCTTTTGGTTTGGCCAATGCAGGCATTTCTTCTGTTCGCTTCGACAAAAGAGGTATTGCTGCCAGTGCCGATGCCATGAAATCGGAAAGTGATTTGAGATTTGATGACTATATACATGATATCAAAGACTGGATCTCACTTTTAAAAAAAGATCACCGTTTTTCCCAAGTCATTGTATGTGGACATAGCGAAGGATCTTTACTGGGGATGATAGCAGCAAACGAAAACGCAGACAAGTACATATCAATAGCCGGACCAGGTAAACCAGCAAACGAAACATTGAGAGAACAATTAGAAAACCAACCTGAACAAGTAAAAAATATCGCATTTCCAATTCTAGACAGTTTGAGTGCAGGCATTACCGTCAGTAATCCCAATCCTATGCTGGCTGCTTTATTCAGACCAAGTGTACAGCCTTATTTGATCAGCTGGTTCAAATACAATCCGCAAACAGAAATAGCTAAATTAAAAATACCTGCATTGATTTTGCAAGGAGATCAAGACTTGCAAGTTGCGGTGAATGATGCCCAATTGCTTTCCAACGCTAATAAAGCAGCACTCATGCATATCATTCAAGGCATGAATCATATTTTAAAAATCGTTCCTGAAAACAATAAAAACGAAAATATAAAAACATACAGCAACCCCTCAAAACCCATCTCTACTGAACTTTTGAAGGATATCATTTCATTTGTCAAGCAATAGGGGGAAATTGTTTCTAACTAACTATTTATAAAAAAGGCGCAACGAAAAAGCCCCGAGCTTTCGATCGGGGCTTGATTTTATCTGCAAATGAAATTAATCCTCTGCTTTCATTTTACCTTTTGATTTTGCAATCACTTCTTCTGCGATGTTATTCGGAGCAGGAGCATAATGACTGAACTCCATGGTAGAAGTGGCACGACCACTGGACAATGATCTCAATTGAGTTACATAACCAAACATTTCACTCAATGGAACTTTTGCTTTGATTACCTGAACACCATGTTTACTATCCATACCTTCCAGCATTCCACGACGACGGTTCAAGTCACCTGTTACATCTCCCATGTATTGATCAGGTGTCAATACTTCCACTTTCATGATAGGCTCCAGCAATACAGGTTTTGCTTTTCTACCAGCTTCACGGAATCCTGATTTAGCACATAATTCAAATGATATAGCATCAGAATCCACATCATGGTAACTACCATCAAAAACCCTGACTTTCATATCAACAATAGGATATCCTGCCAAAACACCAGTTGTCATACTGGATGTAAATCCTTTGATAATAGGTGCGATAAATTCCTTAGGAATACTACCTCCAAATATCTCATTCACAAACTGCATGCCGCCCAATGGATTTTCTTTCAACCAATCTTCATCAGCAGGTCCGATTTCAAAAGCTATATCACCAAATTTACCTCTACCACCCGTTTGCTTTTTGTATACTTCTCTATGTTCAATAGCAGTTCTGAATGCCTCTTTATAAGCCACCATCGGAGCACCTTGGTTGATTTCCACTTTAAATTCACGCTTCATCCTGTCTACAATAATTTCCAAATGTAACTCACCCATTCCACTTAAAATGGTTTGGCCTGTTTCTTCGTCTGTGCGTACACGTAAGGTTGGATCTTCTTCAACCAACTTGGCAATGGCCATACCCATTTTATCAACATCTGCCTGTGTTTTAGGCTCAACTGCTATTGAAATCACTGGCTCAGGGAAAGTCATTGCCTCCAGCACAACCGGATGATTTTCATCACACAATGTATCTCCTGTTTTGATATCTTTAAAACCAACGCCCGCTCCGATATCTCCTGCTTCAATAAAGTCAATTGGATTTTGTTTATTGGCATGCATTTGCATGATACGGCTGATACGTTCTTTCTTTCCGGTTCTGGTGTTCAACACATATGAACCCGCGTCCAAATGTCCGCTGTATGCTCTGAAGAATGCCAAACGACCAACAAAAGGATCTGTCATGATTTTGAAAGCCAATGCCGCAAAAGGCTCTTTAGCATCAGCCTTGCGAACTATTTCTTCTCCATTATCAGGATTTGTTCCTTTTACAGCATCAATATCCAAAGGACCTGGCAAATAACGACAAATAGCATCCAATGCAGTTTGTACACCTTTGTTTTTAAAAGAAGATCCGCACATCATTGGAATGATGGAAATATCAATCACCGCTTTACGAATCGCTTCGTGCATTTCATTTTCAGTGATGCTGTTAGGATCGTCAAAAAACT
>CANFOP010000135.1 GCA_947448685.1 Chitinophagaceae bacterium
AGGCATCAATACCACATTCTGAGCAATAAAAGCACCATATCGTGCCACTGCATGAGGTACGGCACGCACACCAAGGGCTGCATAATTCGTTTTCAGTTTCATCTTGTCATAAAACTCAAATGGGGGAAGTGAATGCGTCTCCATCGGCTGTATGGCAAAATACATAAGTATGGCTTGTTTTACCCACTCATTTACCTGCCAACCTTCATTGGTTGGTTCTGCAGTTCTCAATAACCCTTTATCTACTTTTTCAATTACATCTTTTACTGCAGCAGCATATTTCTCTTCCTTTAAAAGATCTCTGTTTTCCCAACATTCAGCAATCAATGATTTCAATTCCATAAAATAATTTTTGCGAACATACTTATCTTATCGGAAAATTTAAAACATAATTTCAATAGTTTGGTTTTATATTTGTTTGTATAAAAATTTGTCATGAAAATTGCCTTTGATGCCAAAAGAATTTATCAAAACCGTACAGGCTTGGGCAACTATAGCAGAACACTGGTAAGTTCACTGAGTTACTACTTTCCGGAAAATGAATATTATTTATACGCTCCCAAATTGACAGATCTTTTCAACAGTTCAGCATTTGGCAATATGGAAACCAAAATCCCTAAAGGTTTTCCTGCTAATTTTTTCAAATCATTATGGAGAAGCAGCTGGATAAAAAAAGACCTGACTAAAGATCATATTGACATTTTCCATGGATTAAGTCATGAGATTCCTTTTGGGATTGAACATACCTCTATCAAATCTGTTGTTACCATTCATGACTTGATTTTCGAAAGATATCCTGATCAGTATAATCCAATTGATATTAAGATATACAGGAGTAAATTCCTAAACGCATGTAAAAGTTCAAATATTATCATTGCCATCAGCGAACAAACAAAAAAAGACATCATTGAATTTTACAACATAGAAGAAAGCAAGATAAAAGTGTGTTATCAAAGTTGCGACACTTCATTTTACAAAGAAGTAAGTAATGAAGATAAGAATGCCATACGATTAAAATATGCCCTGCCCGAAAAGTATTTTCTGTATGTTGGGTCGGTAATAGAAAGAAAAAATTTATTGAGCATATGTAAAGCAATGAAAGTATTGTCTGACAATTCAACACTTCCGTTGGTTGTAATTGGAAGTGGAAAAGAATATCTACAAACCGTCAAAGATTTCATCAGTAAAAATAATCTGCAAAACAAAATCATTTTTCTTTCAGAAAAAATGAACAATGGCCGTCCGATACCCTTCAGTGATTTCCCTTCTATTTATCAATCTGCAGAAGCGATGATTTATCCTTCCATTTTCGAGGGATTTGGCATACCTATATTGGAATCATTGGCCAGCAGGATTCCAGTTATAACGTCCAACATATCCTGCATGCCCGAAGTTGGAGGCGATGCTGCTATTTACGTAGACCCTTATAATCCTGAAGAGATTGCCTATGCCATGAGTAAAGTCATTTCAAACAACAATGATGATTTAATTGAAAAAGGAAGCGTGCAGGCAGACAAGTTTACAAATGAAATATGCGCGCACGCTGTAATGGATGTTTATTTAAATTTGATGAATGATTATTGAAGATGATATACATGCCTGTATAAAGGTGTTAAATGAAGGTGGGTTGATTCTTTATCCAACAGATACGGTATGGGGAATCGGATGTGATGCCACCAATGAAGATGCGGTTGCAAATATCTTTCGTTTAAAAAAAAGAGAGGAAAGTAAAAGCATGATTATTCTGGTTGCAAAGGAAGAAGATATCCTTCATTATTGCAACGATGCGAGCCCTCTGATATTTGATTACATCAAAGGAATCCAAAAACCTTTAACAGTCATATATAAGAAAGCAAAAAACCTGGCAAAAAATTTAATCAATCAAGATGGCAGTATTGCGATAAGAATTGTGAAAGATGACTTTTGTAAGAAGTTGATTGAACGCTTTGGAAAGCCTATTGTATCTACTTCATCCAATATCTCAGGCTATCCGCCTCCTGCTTTATTCTGCGATATAGATATTGAAATAAAAAAAGGGGTTGACTATGTAGTACAATTTAGACAAGACGACCAAACGCCTGCCAATCCAAGCTCCATCATCAGTATCAACAAAGACGGAACGATTCAAATCATCAGAAAATGATTAAAAGATTTTCAATGCGACACCGATATGCAATGACTGGCTTTTCCATTTGTCGGTAGATATTGCATCGTTGATATTGTTTAGACCTACCTGATATCTTCCGTAAACATACAAACTAGAAAGTTTTACCTGAACTCCTCCCACCATTGCAATATCTCCTGACTTCACTGCATCCTTTGCCTGATTTTTAACCGATAAATTGCTTTTTGACAGAATTCCAAAACGAGGTCCCGCTTGAAGTGCAAGTTTTTTAGACAAATTAATATTCAATAGAATGGGCAGATTCAAATATCCAAACTTGATTTTTGAAATATCAATAGACTGATAAGTTTGAGAAAAATTATTAGCGGTATCAAAATTAACTTCACTGTAATACAACTCAGGCTGAAGCGTGAATGCGGAAGATAATTTCAACTGAACAAAACCACCAAAGTGATATCCAAAAGCAAATTTGTTATTAAAATTATTGCCATCGATTTTTTGCATATCAGCGCCTCCTTTTGCTCCAACATGAATCCCCTGGGAAAAAGCAAATGATGAAAATATCATAATACTGAAAAGTAAAGACAATGATTTTTTGAGCATAACATTCGTTTTAATAGTTAAACAATCTTAATGCAAGTAATTAAACAATGTAAATGTAATACTGAATTCACTAAAACGCAAGTTGATAACCATATAAAAACGCCAATAAGGCTGCTGATATATCAAATTATGATATCTGTCATATTAAAACCAAGAATTCAAAAAAATAGCTTATCTTTGCAATGAATTAAAAAGCTGAGAATTACATGACATGCTCAGTTGCTGTTGATAGCAGGTATTAAGTTAATCTTTTCTTCCCAAGATTTTTTCTCTCCAACGGCCCGAAGCATTACATGTGACCATCAAAATTATTTTGGACCACATGTTTATTGCTGTCGCAATAAAGGGTCTTCACATTAAAAAAAAACAATGAATACATTTGAATCATTGGGTCTCAAACCCGAAATTTTACAATCTATTACAGATTTAGGTTTTACCAATCCAACCCCTATTCAAGAACAAGCCATTCCGGTTTTACTTTCAGGAACAATGGACTTTGTTGGGCTGGCTCAAACAGGTACCGGAAAGACCGCTGCGTTTGGTCTCCCATTATTGCAGTTAATAAATGCTGCAGATAAATTTCCGCAGGCATTGATTGTTTGCCCTACCAGGGAACTTTGTCTGCAAATAACCAATGACTTATTGGTTTTTAAAAAGTACTTGAAAGGTGTTAATACGGAAGCAGTTTATGGCGGAGCTTCTATCACCATGCAAATCAGAAATCTTCGCCAGGGAGTTCAGATAGTAGTTGCTACACCTGGAAGATTGATTGATCTGATTGAAAGAAAAGCCATCGACTTGCAGAAAGTAAAATATGTAGTATTGGATGAAGCAGATGAAATGCTGAATATGGGATTCAGAGATGATATAGACTTCGTATTGAAGAATACCATCAACAGAGAAAGCATCTGGTTATTTAGTGCAACCATGCCACCTGAAGTAAGAGCTATTTCCAAAAATTTCATGACCTCACCCAAAGAAATAACGGTAGGTAAAAAGAATAGCGGAAATGTCAATATCGATCATCAGTATTATTTAACCGCTGCTCATCAGCGTTATGAAACACTTAAAAGACTGATAGATTTCAATCCAGGAATGTATGGCATCATTTTTACCAGAACAAAAGCCGATGCGCAGGAAATTTCTGAAAGACTGTCAAAGAATGGATACGATATTGAAGCATTACATGGTGATTTGACGCAACAACAACGTGACAAAGTGATGGGGCGTTTCAGAAGCAAAGCCTTGCAATTGCTGATTGCAACAGATGTTGCAGCACGAGGAATTGATGTGGATGGCATTACCCATGTGATTAACTATGAATTACCGGATGATATAGAAGTATACACACACAGAAGTGGAAGAACAGCCAGAGCAGGAAAAAGTGGAATATGCATCTCCATTTGTCACACAAGAGAAACATTCAAAATCAGACAACTTGAAAAGATGATCAATGCTACTTTTCATAAAGTAGATATCCCAAGTGGCAAAGAAGTTTGCAGAAGACAATTTTTTCATTTCATGGATAAATTGATTCAAACAGATATTTCACACGGAGATTATGAAACATACCTTCCTGACTTGATGCAAAAATTTGAAAATGTTTCAAAAGAAGAAGTTTTGCAAAGAGTAGCCGCACTCGAATTTGACCATTTCCTGAAATACTATGAAAATGCAGATGACCTGAACATTAAATTGGACACGCGCAATCGCAACATGGTGAACGAAAGAGGAAATACACAAACCAGAAACGACAGAAGTGATAGAAATTTCAACAGGAGAGACAATGGTTACACAAGATTGTTTGTTAACCTGGGAACAAAAGACGGATTCTATAAAGCAAGTTTTCTGCAATTCATTTTGGATGAAAGTAATTTGAAAAAGGAAGTGTTAGGAAAAATAGATATGAGAGAAATGAATACTTGGGTTGAAGTAGATAAATCAAATGCCGGTAAAATGATTAAAGCGATTGACGGAAAAAGATACAACAACAGGACTGTAAGAATGAACGAAGCAGATGGAGGTTTCAGAAAACCTACCGATGAAGGAAGGAAAAGAAACTATGCCCCAAGAGAAAGAAGACAATTTTAAAGAAGGAAGTTTCAAAATTAAAACCCCCAATTATTTGGGGGTTTTAATTTGTTCTGAATGAGCCTCACATTAAAAAAAAGTTCACCAAAAAATCAATAAAAATGGGTGGAAAAAATTTTATTTAAAAGAAACTAATCAACAATAGAAAGGGGGAAATAAAACATAGTTTCAGGTGGATTTAAATGATTTTCCTTTATTGCACCGTTTAAATGGTGATGCGAGATTACGCCAACTCAATTACCGTTATCTCAGGCATCACACCCACCCTTCCCGGATACCCTATAAAGCCGAATCCTCTATTTACATACAATTTTTTATTGTCTTCTTCATACAATCCGGCCCACTCTTTATACATATACTGAACAGGACTCCATTTAAACCCAGGAATTTCCACACCGAACTGCATACCGTGTGTATGACCACTTAAAGTAAGATCTATGTCAGGATATTCTGTTCTTACTTGTGCGTGCCAATGGCTGGGGTCGTGA
>CANFOP010000136.1 GCA_947448685.1 Chitinophagaceae bacterium
AGGTAAAATAAACCAAAATATTATCATCAGGAAAAACCATAAAAGGGAACTAAGCAAAAATGCAGCAGGAGAAACTTTTTTAAAGTAATACAATGCAGCAGATAATATCGCAAAAACATTAACCAGAATCATCATCATTTTAATTTCTTTTCTACTGATAAAATGATAGCGCAATGCTTGAATAACTTTTGGTTTATTGTACCCAAAAAAAGCTGAAGTCATTTTGTGTATTTTATTATTTATTGCTGGTTGTTGTTTGCTTCAATTCATTTTCACCAACTGACCACTCCCCTAATTTCTCTCCTTTGGTTCCAATAAATTCAACTTTTAATATTCGGTCTTTTTTAGAACCTGAAAAAGAGAATTTAGCAAAATTCTGAGCCTCCACTAAAGTATTCGGCACTCTATAAGGATTATTTAACTCTTCACCAGATACTTTGCTTACTCCGGATGTGTAGGGAGAAACTGTTATATCATACAGAGGATATAATTGTTCTCTTGGCATTTTTATTACTTCGCTGTGGTGTCTGTCTCCCGTTAAAAATAAAACTCCGTTTATATTTTGACTATTCAGGAATTGAAGTAACTGATTGTATTCGTATGGATAATGTTGCATGCATTCATATTTATTCACAGGATTAAGCGTCTGGCTTCCGGTAACTATAATTTTAAAGGTTGCCTTGCTATATAACATAGCATTTTTCAACCAATCTAGTTGTTTGGCACCCCAATATGTTTTTTCAGTATTGGGTTGACCATTGATTGAGTCTAACAATTCGGATTCTGCACGAAAAAATCTGTCATCCATTAAGAATAAATCAACGTCAGCATAACTGACTTTTGTGTAAATGCCTTTACCATCTTCCCCATAACTTGGGTTTAGCGTATAATTTTTAAAAATGTTTCTGCTTTCGTCTTTGAATATATAACTCTTTCCTGCATCATTGGGTCCGAAATCATGATCGTCCCAAATGGCATATTGAGGCATTTTAGCCATGAATTCCTGCAATACTTTTTGAGATCTGTCGTGTGAAGCTCTGTAATTCAATCCCCAGACTGAATTATAGTCCACTTCCCTTGTGTACCAATTATCTCCCAACCATACATGAAAATCTGCAGGAGTTTTTGCCATGGTTTCAAAAATGGATGAGTCGCCGCCGTAAGGCTTTCCGGGTCTATCGAATCTGGATTCGTTAAAGTAAGCGCAGCTGCCTGTAAGAAAACTGATATCAGGAATTGGTTTTCTGTATTGCCATAAGTCTTTTGTGGTAAACTTTGTTTCAAATGGAAGGGAGCACTTTTTACCATTTAGCCATATTTCATATTTATACGTTGTACCAAATTGAAGATTATTCAACTCAAGTTTAACAGGATTAAAATCATTTCCCAGTTCACCTTTATAAATTATCATTTTAAATTCTGCAGGATTTGATTCAGGATAATATTTAACTGATGCCTTTTTTACTGAGGGCGCCACTTCAAGCCATAACATAGCATTGCGCAATTCGATATTGCCTGCCCATGGACCACTGATAAGATTGCACTTTTGCTGAGCGGCAGCAAAGAGAAATGACAGACACATTGAACAGATAGCAATAATTATTTTCATGATTGGTGGAGGTTGTTTGAATTGCAAGATAGTTGATTGACAAATGAAATTTTGCAGAATTAAAGAATGCAGTTGATGATTTTAAGGATCTTTTATTTTATTGTTTTTAATTTATCATTTTCAAAATGCCTTGTAGCATCCCTGGTATTTTTCTTATCGAAATTTTTTTTAAGTGCTGCATTCAAATCCACGCCAGTTTGATTTGCCAGACAAATCAAAACCCAGAGAATATCAGCTATCTCATCAGAAATTTCTTTTCCTTTATCACTTTCTTTGAAGGATTGTTCACCATACTTTCTGACTATCAATCGACTAAGTTCTCCTACCTCTTCCATCAAAATCCCCAGATTGGTCAGTTCGTTGAAATATCTGACCCCTGTTGTTTTAATCCATGCATCTACTTGTTGCTGAGCCTCGGTTATGGTTATATGATTTTCGGTATGATTATTGTTTTGCATTTGCTTTTATTTATCGAGATAAAGTTACAGATTAATGTTTGCGATAATTTTCGTTATAATTGAGTTTATTCTCTGTTTTTAGAATCAATCCAGATAGTAATGGGGCCGTCATTTAAAAGCCTGACTTTCATATCAGCTCCGAATGATCCAGTATAAATTTTTTTACCCAGGTCAATTTCCAATTGTTTGATGAAATCTTCATAGATTTTAATTGCTGATTCCGGCTTACTGGCATTGATGTAACTGGGTCGATTCCCTTTTTTAGTAGAAGCATGAAGCGTGAATTGGCTAACCAGTAAAATATCTCCGTTTTTTTCTTTTACTGAAATATTGGGAACATTATTTTCATCATCAAAAATGCGAAGGTTTACAATTTTATTGCAGAGCCAAAGAATATCAGATGTTTCATCTTTGTTTTCAATTCCTACAAAAACAAGCAAGCCTTTTTCAATGGATGATTTTACAGTATGATCAATGGTAACTGATGCTTCAGTGACACGTTGAATAAGCACTCTCATTTGTTACAGTTTAATTTAGTATTCAAACATAGGTGTTAATATGATTATCAACATAAAAAAACGATAATTATTACAACAATTTTGTTTCAAAAAAAAATTTTTTCTTTCCACAAAAAGTGCAAAACTCATAAAAGCCATGTCTAATATGTATTACCAAAAAAGCAAGGTGTTTTGTCCACACATTGTTGATATTTAGAGACCAAAAAGTTGACTCAGTTCCTATATTTTCGTTGACCTCTTTATCAAGGAGCCAAACAACTAACTAACCATCAACATATATATTTTTATGCCAACAAAAAAACAACCAGCCAAAGCACTGAGCTTCCAAAGGCAGTTTACCAAAGAAGGTATCAGCCCATTCGACATGTTTGAATATGACTATCGAACTTCCGTAATTAAAAATCCGAGTGGTGAAGTTGTTTTTCAGATGGATAATGTGGAAGTCCCAAAAGGCTGGAGTCAAATCGCAACGGATATTCTGGCACAAAAATATTTCAGAAAAGCAGGTGTGCCTCAACCTGATGGAAGTTTGGGAAGAGAAACTACATCTAAACAAGTCGCACATCGTATGGCTCATTGTTGGAGAGTATGGGGTGAACGTAATGATTATTTCGCTTCTGAAAAAGATGCTCAGATTTTTTATGATGAATTAGTGTACAGCATCCTTAATCAGGCATGTGTTCCTAATAGCCCACAATGGTTCAATACAGGATTGCACGAAGTATATGGTATTACTGGCAAGCCACAAGGACATTACTATGTTGATGCAAAAGATGGCAAACTAAAAAAATCGACTTCTGCCTACGAGCGCCCTCAACCGCATGCATGTTTCATTCTGAGTGTTGATGATGATTTAGTGAATGAAGGCGGTATTATGGATTTGTGGGTAAGAGAAGCGAGGATTTTCAAATACGGAAGTGGAGTAGGAACTAATTTCAGCAGTATTCGTGGCGACGGAGAAAAATTAAGCGGCGGAGGAACTTCAAGTGGTTTAATGAGTTTCTTGAAAATTGGTGATCGTGCTGCAGGTGCTATTAAGAGTGGGGGTACAACACGCAGAGCGGCAAAAATGGTTTGCCTTGATTTGGATCATCCTGAAATTGTAGAGTTTGTAAACTGGAAACTAAAAGAAGAAGATAAAGTTGCTGCTTTGATTGCTGCAGGTTATTCAAGTGATTATGAAGGAGAAGCTTATCGTACGGTAAGTGGGCAGAATAGCAATAATTCCGTTCGAATACCTAACTCATTCTTTAAAGTATTGGATGATAATGGGGATTGGGAGTTGAAAGCAAGAGGTGATGGCAGTACCATGAAATCAGTAAAAGCAAAAGAATTATGGGATCAGATTAATTACGCAGCATGGCGCTGTGCGGACCCAGGCACACAGTACGATACCACCATCAATGAATGGCATACTTGCCCTGAAGGCGGCCCTATAAGAGCATCCAATCCTTGCAGTGAATATATGTTCCTTGATAATACTGCCTGCAACCTTGCAAGTGTAAATCTCCGTCGTTTCTTTAATGAGGATACCAATACTTTTGATGTAGAAGGATTTGAGCATACTTGTCGTTTGTGGACGGTTGTATTGGAAATTTCTGTATTGATGGCACAATTTCCTTCTAAGGAAGTCGCTCAACTAAGTTATGACTACAGAACCCTTGGCTTAGGTTATGCAAACCTGGGAAGTATGTTAATGGTTAGCGGAATAGCCTATGACAGTGAACATGCAAGAGGTATTGCTGGAGCAATAACTGCAATCATGACCGGTGTCGCTTATAAAACATCGGCTGAAATGGCGAGTTTTTTAGGTGCTTTCGACAGGTATAAAGAAAATAAAAAACACATGCTCCGTGTCATGCACAATCATCGTGCAGCAGCATACGATGCAGTAGAAGCCTATGAAGGTCTTGAAATCAAACCACACGGAATCAATGCGAAATATTGCCCTGATTATTTACTGAAAGCTGCAACCAAAGCATGGGATGATGCCGTACAGATGGGTGAGAAATATGGTTACAGAAACGCCCAAACAACTGTAATAGCTCCAACAGGAACAATCGGATTGGTAATGGATTGCGATACAACAGGTGTTGAACCTGATTTTGCATTGGTTAAATTCAAAAAACTGAGTGGTGGGGGTTATTTCAAAATCATCAATCAAAGTGTTCCTCAGGCATTAAGAAATCTGAAATATTCAGAGAAAGAAATAGAAGATATCGTAAACTTCGCAAAAGGACACGCCACTTTGAAGGGGGCTCCTTTCATAAACGAAGAAACACTTGCAGCAAAAGGATTTCAGTCTGCAGAAATCGACAGATTGAACGCAGCTATGGCTAGCGCATTTGAAATAGGATTTGTATTTAACGTATTTACACTTGGAGAAGCGTGTTTACAAAGACTTGGTTTTACTCCTGATCAATATAATGATTTCAGCTGGAGTTTATTAGAAGCACTTGGATTCTCAGATGATGAAATAGAGGCTGCAAACGTTTATGTATGTGGGACAATGACCGTGGAGGGTGCTCCTCATTTGAAAGAGGAACACCTGCCTGTTTTTGATTGTGCCAACAAATGTGGCAATACCGGCCAACGTTATATACACGCTCATGGACATATTCGAATGATGGCGGCGGCTCAGCCTTTCCTAAGCGGAGCAATCAGCAAAACCATCAATCTTCCCAATG
>CANFOP010000137.1 GCA_947448685.1 Chitinophagaceae bacterium
GGACTTCCGTATCTGTATCACTCGTAAAAGTGTAGCCTTTTTTTAGCAGATCCTGCTTTATAAGAGCATAGTTTTCAATGATGCCATTGTGAATCATGGCAATTTTGCCGTTGGCAGAAATGTGGGGATGAGCGTTTCTGTCGCTTGGTTCTCCATGTGTTGCCCAACGCGTATGTCCTATGGCGATATTGGCTTCTACATCTTTACCAATCAGGGCTTCTTCCAATTCAGATACCTTGCCTTTTTTCTTATATACATTTAATGTTCCTTTATTGAACAAGGCAACACCGCTGCTGTCGTATCCTCTGTATTCAAGTCTTTTAAGCCCTTTCAATATAATAGGGTAGGCTTGTCTTGGTCCTGTATATCCAACGATTCCACACATATTTTTAAATATATAAGTAAAAATTTAATCAGTAAAAAGTTACACCAAAACAATTCAAAACGATAACGGCAATCCGTTGAACCGTCAAAATTGTTTATGGTTGCAATTTAATGATTTTATAAGCAAACAATGGGTATGAGATTAGTTAAAATTATGATTACAAAAGTATTCCTTTCAGAAAGAAGTAAGCTACTGAGAAATAGATGACTATACCGGTTACATCTACCAAAGTGGCCACAAATGGTGCAGAAGATGCAGCGGGGTCAAGTTTAAGTTTTTTAAGAATAATAGGCAGCATGGATCCCATCAAACTTCCCCAAAGTACAATTCCAATTAATGAAAAGAATATGGTAATGCCAAGCAGATGCCAGTGTATACCATAATCAAATACATGTAGGTTTTGCCATATAAATATTCTAAGGATACCAATACTTCCTAAAATCACGCCTAATAAGAATCCGGTTGTCAGTTCTCTTCTCATGACTCTCCACCAGTCGGCAATGGTCAACTCTCCCAATGCCATGGCTTGTATAATCAGCGTAGAAGCTTGTGATCCGCTATTTCCTCCACTGCTCATGATTAAAGGTATAAATAATGCCAGTACAGTAGCGGCTTCAATCTCATGTTGAAAAAATTGCATGGCGGAAGCAGTCAGCATCTCTCCAAGAAAAAGTATTACCAACCAACCGGCTCTTTTCTTTACTAGTTTGATAATGCTTATTTCAAGATAGGGTTCATCGAGTACTTCTGTACCACCAATTTTTTGAATATCTTCACTGAACTCTTCATTGGCAACCCATAGTACGTCATCAATGGTGACAATGCCCAGCAAAATGTTGTGGTCGTCAATAACGGGAAGGGCTACACGATTATTCATTTTAAATGCTTCATTGGCGATCTCCTGATCGTCGTTGGCATTCAGTGCGATAAAACGATCATCCATGATTTCATTTACTTTGGCCTCAGGAGATGCAAGAATAATATCCCTAATTCTGATATCATCCAGCAATTCGCCTTTGTAATTGATTACATAAATCACGTCAATGGTTTCGCTGTTTGTGCCGAATCTTCTGATGGTTTCAATTACCTCTTTTACTGTGTTGTATTCATAAACATAAACATAATCCGGGTTCATCAGACGGCCAACGCTGTTTTCAGGATATCCCAACAACTCAAGGGTTATTTTTCTTTCGTCGGGATCCAGCGTTTTAATTAAATCACGAACAATGCTGTTAGGAAGTTCTTCCAAAAAAGCCACCCTGTCATCCGCCGGAAGTTCATTGAGCAGTTCTGCAGATTTAAATCCCGGAAGATTTTCAATGATTCTTTTTTGAACGACCGCATCCAGTATTTTAAAAACACTGGCAGCACGGTGAATGGATAAATGAGAGATAATTTGTGATTCGTAATCAGGATTTTCATAAATCAAATCTGCAACATCGCTGATATTCTGATCATTCAGAAATTCCTGAATAGCCAACTTGTTTTCAGAAGCAATCACTTCTTCAAATTGTTGTTGCAGCGTTATGTCATCCATTTCCAATGCCATTACGGAAAGACAGATTAATTAATAGAAATAATATCCTTTTTATTAAATTCGTTTGAGTTTGCAATTTACTTTATTATCTTCAGTTATGTATGATAAATCAAAATTTATATATTGATTTCACGGAAAAAAAAGGGAAAGGTGTTTTTACGAAAAAGGCAATCAATAAAGATGAGATAATTGAAGTTTCGCCTGTAATAGTAATGAATGGTTCTGACAGAATACTACTTGACAAAACAC
Source organism: Chitinophagaceae bacterium (assembly GCA_947448685.1). Lineage (GTDB taxonomy): Bacteria > Bacteroidota > Bacteroidia > Chitinophagales > Chitinophagaceae > Ferruginibacter. The sequence goes on from CANFOP010000137.1 coordinate 2,172, forward strand.
TGCTTCATGATTATATTTTTGAATGGGGAGAAAATCAGGACCAATGCTGTATGGCACTAGGATTTATTCCCATATATAACCACAGTTACGCCAGCAATTGTGAGTATTTCATGGATTTTGACGATGAGTCTATTTTTATAAAAACAATCAGACAAATTGAAGCTGGTGAAGAGCTTACCATCAATTATAATGGAGATTGGAACAATGCTGAAAAGGTATGGTTTGAGGCAAATGAATAAAAGTTGATTACATCAAACAACTTAGCCACCACAATTTCACTTTATATTATTGATACAAAATGGGATTACAAAAAATAAGGATAAAAAACTCTTTAAATTTGATCTAATTCATACTTTTGTAATCAGCAAAATAAAATTATGTTTTCAAAATCTTGTGAATATGCCATCAAAGCGATGATTTTTGTAGCACAAAAGTCCGACGAAAGCAATCGTATTGGTATAAAGGAAATTGCTAAAGGAACAGATGCTCCGGAGCATTTTATGGCTAAAATCATGCAGGATTTAAGCAGAAGAAGGTTGATTCATTCTGTTAAAGGTCCTAATGGCGGTTTCTATATGGACAAATCCGATTTAAAAAATTCTATTGCCAATATCGTTAAAGCTATTGATGGTGATGTGATATACACCGACTGTGTTCTTGGACTGAAAGTGTGTTCTGAAAAGAACCCATGTCCTGTTCATAATGAGTACAAAGAAATTAAGAAGAACATCATTAAAATGATTGAAAAAAATTCAATTGGCGATTTTAAAGATAAACTTGATTCCGCCAGATACTTTTTAAAAAATAATAAATAGTTTTTTAAAAAAGAAATTATTGAGAAAGTGATTATTCTATCTAAAATAACTGTACGAAAATTCAATAAAAGATTAAAGTTTTAAGTCGATATCGTTGCAGAAAAAAAATCAATCAAATTATTTTTAATTTATTTTCTGAAGTAACTACTATAGTTTCTGTTGAATGTCATCAATAAAAAAATTTGAAGTATAAAAAACTGCGAAATAAATTATTATTTCGCAGTTAAATGATGGTCATTAGAAATTATTAATTCTTTGCAGCAAAGTCTCTTCTGATAATGTTCAATGCAGCTCCTTCTTTGAACCATTCTATTTGTTGCTCATTGTATGAATGATTGATGTTTATTTCATCCTTGCTGCCGTCAGTATGATTCAATATCATCTTTAGTTTTTTATTGGGAGCAAATTCAGTAAGTCCTATAATGTCAATGTTGTCATCTTCTCTGAATTTTTCATAATCATTTTTATCGTCGAAGGTCAAAGCAAGCATTCCCTGTTTCTTTAGATTGGTTTCATGTATTCGTGCAAAAGATTTTACCAATACAGCTCTAACTCCTAAATGACGAGGTTCCATAGCAGCATGTTCTCTTGATGAACCTTCTCCGTAGTTTTCATCTCCTACAACGATACTGCCTATTCCATCTGCCTTATAGGCACGTTGTGTTGATGGAACTGTTCCATATTCTCCGGTCAATTGGTTTTTGACATTATCTGTTTTGTCATTGAAATAATTGACGGCGCCAATTAAAAGGTTGTTGCTAATATTATCCAAGTGTCCTCTGAATTTAAGCCATGGACCAGCCATAGAAATATGATCTGTTGTGCACTTACCTTTTGCTTTAATCAATAGTTTTAATCCTTTTAAGTCAGTTCCTTCCCATTTAGCAAATGGTTCAAGCAATTGAAGTCTTTTACTTTCAGGAGAAACTTTTACTTGTACCTGACTTCCATCTGCTGCCGGGGCCTGATAGCCAGGGTCTTCTACAGAAAATCCTTTAGGGGGAAGTTCTGAGCCACTTGGTGGATCCAGTTTAACCTGTTCGCCTTTTAAGTTGGTTAAAGTATCAGTCAGTGGATTGAAATTCAAATCGCCTGCAATAGCCATGGCTGTTACGATTTCAGGAGATCCTACAAATGCAAAAGTGTTAGGATTGCCATCGGCTCTTTTGGCAAAATTCCTGTTGAAACTATGAACGATGGTATTTCTTTCTGCTTTTTCTGCACCTACTCTTGCCCACATTCCGATACAAGGACCACATGCATTGGCAAAAACAGTCGCTCCGATTTTATCAAATGTTTCTAAGAATCCGTCTTTTTCAATGGTGTAACGAACCAGCTCAGAACCAGGAGTAATGGTAAAGGCGGCATTTAATTTCAAGCCTTTTTCATCCACTTGTTTGGCTAAACTAACAGCTCTGCTGATATCTTCATAAGAAGAGTTGGTACAACTTCCAATCAAACCAACTTCAATTTTAGTAGGCCAGTTATTGGCAGCAGCCACTTCCTTCATTTTAGAAATTGGCGTAGCCAAATCCGGAGTGAACGGGCCATTCAAATGAGGCTCTAATTCATTTAAATTAATTTCAATGACTTCATCAAAATATTTTGAAGGATCTGCATATACTTCAGCATCTCCGGTTAAATGTTCTTTTATCTGATCAGCCATTGCAGCAATTTCTTCACGACTTGTTGCTTTCAAATATCTGCTCATGCTTTCATCATAACCGAAAGTAGAAGTGGTTGCACCAATTTCTGCACCCATATTGCAAATAGTACCTTTACCTGTGCAACTCATGTTCACCGCACCTTCGCCAAAATATTCCACAACGGCACCTGTACCACCTTTAACTGTTAGAATTCCGGCCACTTTTAAAATCACATCTTTAGGGGCTGTCCATCCATTTAATTTGCCGGTCAACTTAATGCCTATTAGTTTAGGCATTTTCAATTCCCAAGGTAAACCCGCCATCACATCGCATGCATCAGCACCTCCAACACCAATGGCAATCATTCCCAGTCCGCCTGCATTTACAGTATGGCTGTCAGTTCCAATCATCATTCCTCCCGGAAAAGCATAGTTTTCAAGTACCACCTGATGAATGATGCCTGCACCAGGTTTCCAAAAACCAATCCCATATTTATTGGAAACAGAAGAAAGAAAATCATATACCTCACTGCTTTCGCCAATGGCTCTGTTTAAATCCGTTTTGCTGTCTACTTTTGCTTCAATCAGATGGTCGCAATGAACAGTACTGGGAACGGCTACGGCAGAAC
>CANFOP010000138.1 GCA_947448685.1 Chitinophagaceae bacterium
AATCCTTACGATAAATTCAGTTTTATTGTTCCATATCTCAACAGGCAATTTCATATCTCCTTTTTTCCCGGATATTGTTTCATAATGCAACAAAACGGGCATAGCCATTTTTCCCAAATTTATCAGTGTTACCAATGCGCCTTTTTCTACATCATTTTTAACAGAAAGAATTCCCTGATCCAATGTATAATTATTCAGGAACCATGATTTCCAGAACCAGCCAAGATCTTCTCCTGCTGCATTATCCATAGATCTGAAAAAATCCCATGGTGTAGGATGTTTGAATGCCCATTGTTTGATGTAGTTTCTAAATGCATAATCAAATCTGTCCGGCCCAAGTACTACATTTCTCAATAATTCCAAAGCATAACCAGGCTTGTTATACAAAGCAATGTCAATATTTTGTTCTTTCAGCGCATCCGGCATATTGAAAACACTTTCCGAAGAGGGATTAAAAATATATCCTGCCCTTTCTTCCCCATTACCGGGAGCGTTTTTATATTCACCATTATTAAAGTCATCATCTGCCAAAGAATTGATGAATGTATTGAACCCTTCATCCATCCAGCCATATAATCTTTCATTACTTCCCACAATCATTGGGAACCAGGTATGTCCGAATTCATGGTCTGTAACACCGAAAAGTCCCTCTCCTGTTGATTGAGAACTACAAAAAACAATTCCGGGATATTCCATACCACCCACATTACTGGCAACATTTACTGCAACAGGATAAGGGTACTCAAACCATCTTTTACTGTAATTTTCTATGCTTCCTTTCACATACTCTGTTGCTCTGCCCCAGGCTATGTCTCCTTTGCTTTCAGGTGGATATACACTCATAGCCAATGATATTTTGCCGGAAGGCAAATTTATTCTTGCAGCATCCCAAAGAAAAGATGAAGAGCTGGCCCATGCAGCATCCCTGGCTCCTGTTATTTTATAGTGCCATGACAATTCCTTCTTGCTGTTGCGTTCTGAAAGTGTTTTGATTACCTCTTCCTCATTTCTGATAGCAACTGTTTTATCGCTTAAAGCAGCTTTTGCGAGTCTATCTATTTGAATTTTGGAAAGAACTTCACCAGGATTTAATAATTCACCGCTTGCTACAACAATATGGCTTGAAGGAGCAGTAACAGTAAAATCAATATCACCGTATTCAAGATAAAATTCACCTGCACCCAAATAAGGGTCTGTATTCCAGCCGCGAACATCATCATATACACACATCCTTGGATACCATTGAGCAATAGTAAAAATATCTCCATTTTTTGAAGGCAAAATTCCGAATCTGTCTGCACCATATTCAGGAATAGAATAGGAATAATTGATTTTTATTGAAATTGATTGACCATTGGATTTCAAAGGATTTTTCAACCTGATTTGCATTCTGCTATCTTCTACAATATAGTTTGCATCAATATTGTCAGGTAATAATTTTACAGATTGAATATGAAATCCTCCGTTAAAAGGATGTTCGGCATCACCATATCTGCTTCTTCCGGTTGCAGGCATTCTTGTCTGACCCCTACTTTCTTTATTAAACAAATTCTGATCTAATTGCATCCATATAAATGGTAATGATTGAGGACTGTTGTTTTTGTAGTTAATAACAACGTAACCACTGATTTCTTTTTTTACTTCATCGAGTTTAACTTTTATATTATAATCTGCTCTATTTTGCCAATATGAAAATCCCGGTTCTCCTGAAGCAGATCTGGTGGTATTATTAGTTGCAGGATATTGTGTTGGAGCAAATAATTCATGCGGATCGTATTGTGAATTATTTGAAACACGTTCTTGTGCATTTGAATTTTGAAATATTAATGACAATGAAAGTAAAAGTAGAAATCTGTTCATAGCAATGAGATTTTTTTGAAAGTGAAAAGTAAAAATTTAAAAGTGAAAAATCAAATAAAAGCAGAAGGGATTTGGCAAATCATCCATTTAGCTCTTTCATTGGATTGAATTTAAAAGCAGTTTTGCTTCATTGATGAGCAAAATATCATTTTGTGTTTTTGCTGGAAGTTTGATCAAATCATTCAAATTGGATAATGCCAATCTATTTTGACCTGTTTTTTTATAGGCTCTTGCAAGTTCGAGATAATTTTGCATAAAATCTTTACTCAATATTTTTGCCTTTTCGAAAGCATTGATGGATTTTTGGAAAGAAGCTTCAGGCAATTTTCCAAAAAAAAGATTGACTGCGTTTTTTTCTATAAAATTCAGATTGCTGATTTCATAATACCATTTACCAAGAACATGCCAGGCTATTGCATTGTTGGGGTTTAGTTTGATAGCATTGTCAGCATATGATTTTATATCTTTTACCAACTCTATTTTGTCTTTTCCGTTTTTAGTCAAAGCGATTCTGCCTAATGCAATGCTCATACTGACATTCGCCTCATCGCTTTTTGGATAAGTGTTACAGGCTATTTTTGCAAATGAGAGAGAAGTTTCAAAATATTTATTCCTTAGCTTTAAACTCTTTTCTTTGTTGCCGATGCTTCCGGACAAATCACTGCATTTACATAAAACAGTCAGATCTGTTGGTTTTAATTTTTGAGCTTCTCTGAATTTAATCAATGCAGCCTTTTCATTGGATGCTTGTTCCATTTTTAATCCTTCCTGCATAATAGATTCAAAAGACTGTGCAATAGAAATATCTGCTGTTAGCAGAAAAGGAAAAATAATTACAATGAAAGAAATTGGAAATTTTGAAAAGTAGGTGCGTTTTCTTTTCATCCTCAAAATGTTTTATGGAGCGTTATTCCTACGTTTCCAACAAATGCCTGAATAGGAGGATTCATTTTTTTAATGGTGAAAGTAATTTCAGAAATACGTTGATCATATTGATAAACAGCATTGATCACCTTGTCGGCAACCGTTTCAAGCAATGGTGTTGGTTCGTTCATCATTTTTTTGATGATGTTGAAAACATCCGCATAATTTATGGAATCTGAAATAGTTTCTACAGATTTTATTTTTTCGGATTTGACATCAACAGAAACCTCAAACCAGTTTCCTAATATTCTTTCTTCATCATGAATTCCATGACGACTGAAGAACAACAAATTATGGAGATGAATGGTGTACAATGTGGAATCTGGTTTTTAATGAAGTCCTTTTTCTCCCAGATACCTTTCAGCATCCAACGCGGCCATACAGCCACTTCCGGCTGCGGTTACGGCTTGTCTGTAATTTTTATCCTGCACATCTCCTGCAGCAAAAACACCAGGTATATTTGTTTTAGCAGTTCCTGGAATTGTTTTAATGTAACCTGTTTCGTCCATGTCTATCCAGCCTTTAAAAATAGTGCTGTTAGGTTCATGACCTATGGCCACAAAAAATGCGCTCACAGGAACAGCAATAATATCATTGGTTTTATTATTCTTTATTTTAACTGCTTCTACTTTTTTCTCTCCGATTATTTCTTCTGTTTCACTGTTCCAATAAACTTTTATGTTCTGAGTGTTGATAACTCTGTCCTGCATCACTTTACTAGCGCGCATTTGATCTCTGCGTACAATCATGTGAACAGTACTGCATAATTTAGAGAGATATAAGGCTTCTTCAGCGGCTGTATCACCGGCACCAACTATGGCTACTTCTTTCCCTTTAAAAAAGAAACCATCACATACCGCACATGCGCTTACTCCAAATCCGTTAAGTCTTTGTTCGCTTGGCAAACCCAGCCATTTGGCGGAGGCTCCAGTACTTATAATTACAGCATTGGCTTCTATCCATTTTTCTTCATCAATCTGTACTTTCAGAGGATGAGAAGAAAAGTCAACATTTGTTGCAAGTCCATAGCGAATATCTGCACCCATCCTTGCAGCTTGTTTTTCAAAATTCACCATCATTTCTGGTCCTTGAATTCCTTCAGGATATCCCGGATAATTTTCCACCTCCGTTGTTATTGTTAATTGTCCACCCGGTTGAATACCTTGATATAATACAGGTTTTAAATTGGCTCTGGAAGCATATATGGCAGCAGTGTAGCCAGCCGGCCCTGATCCTATTATTAAACAATTTACTTTTTCTGACGTTTGATTTTCCATTGAATAAATGAGAGATTAATATGATTAAATATTCTATTGAACAATGATTGTTTTATACCATGCTGCATATCCGCAGAATGCACCCAGAGCCCCATTGGAAATATTACCAATAACCTTGTTGGGCTGAGAAAATGGATTCCCTATTGATTGATTGGCGAACTCCCAGGTATTCCAAAAAGTATAAGTTGATTTGTCTATGTTGCAAAATTTCAAAGTGACAGTATCATTTTTCAAAAAGAAATTTTCTCCGGGTTTTGGAGGATTATTCCTGTCTATACCCTGTTCTAATTGAACAGTAAATGTAGTACCGTCGATTACTTCATCATTAAAAACTGAATTAGGACCTGGGAAAAAAGGACCGATGTTTCTTTTCGTAAAATATCTTAAGTAGTTGCCTAATCCCTTTGGGTCTGTTGCCTTTGCAAACAATACTCTTTTGTTTGAATCAGGGTTTTGTGGCGCTTGTTTGAAATATACAGAATCAATGACAATGTTAAGTCCGGGAATTTTCGTACTTGACAAATATTCTTTTCCTTCTGAAACAATTCTTAACTGATAAGTAGTATTCAATTCTCCATTGAATGCTGTGTTTAATGAAGAGCTGTCGATGCTGTAATAACCAATTGAATAACCAGGTGCCAAAGGCAAAAGATATTCCTTCAAGCGATGGGTCAAAGTACCGTTAGAAATATAAATTTCGGCATTATGAACGAAGGAATTCACCAGTATATCCGGACTTATCTGACTGAAATAAGGAACACTTTTAGTCAATATCACTCTGGGGGCTTTTCCGTTTTCAATTTCAGCCTCAACAACCAGTGTAGGTGATGATTCATTCAATTTAAACTCGATGTTTTTCTCACAAGAAAACAGGAATAAAATGCAAAATAAATGAATACAATACTTCATAATGCAAATGTAATCAAAACAATGCTTGGCATAGAAAAGTTTTACATAAAAAAACTATTGTTGTCCGAGATAATCTAAAAATAGTACAATCTATCCTTTAAAAGCATTACCACTGCTTAAAAATTAAATGTTGCGGCAAAATGGGGGGTGCTATTTTTGTTTTGGGCTTTAGTTGGGCTTTTGTTTTTATTTCTAACCC
>CANFOP010000139.1 GCA_947448685.1 Chitinophagaceae bacterium
GACAACGCCTTCGTACCAGGAAATTAATTCTGAGACTATTCCTGTTTTACAAGATGGAAATAGTCAAGTGCGTGTAATTGCGGGCGACTATAAAAATTTGAAAGGGCCAGCCAAAACATTTTCCCCTGTGTCCTTGTTACATATTATTATTCCCGAAGGAGAAGAAATAACTATTGAGGTGCAAAAAGGTTTTACAGCATCTTACTATTTAACGAAGGGAGAAACAATGGTGGATGAATATGAAGTACCGGAGCAACACTTGGTTTGGTTGAGTGATGAAGGAAGCCATATAACGGTAAAGGCTATACGCGATTCGGAGTTGTTGTTTATGGCAGGCGAGCCCATTAACGAACCACTGGTATCCTACGGGCCATTTGTGATGAACAGTAAAACAGAAATAATACAAGCAATAAACGATTACGAAAACGGATTAATGGGATCCTTATAAAAATAAATACAATGAGCAAAATAGCAAATACAAAATACGACGTAAATTCACTTATTAAAGAAAGATGGAGTGCGCGAGCTTTTTCCGATAAGAATATTTCAGACGATTTATTAAGTCAGTTTATTGAAGCAGCATCTTGGGCGGCGAGCAGTATGAATGAACAACCTTGGTTGTATTATGCGGCGCATCGCGGAACACCAGCATTTAATCAGATGGTAGAAGTGTTAATGCCGGGCAATCAGACATGGGCTAAAGAGGCGGCTGTATTGCTGATATCAATCGCAAGAAAAACGTTTTCTAACGGTAACCCTAACCGTCATTATATGCACGATGTTGGTGCAGCTAATCAGAATTTAATGTTGGAAGCAACCGCGAATGGAGTATTAGGTCACTTAATGGGCGGCTTTGATGTCGTTAAAACGAAAGAGGTTTTCGAATTAACTGACGACCTTGATCCAGTAGTTTTAATTGCCTTGGGTTATCCTGGAAGCGCCGAACAATTACCAGCTCCGTTTAATGAAAGAGAAGTTGCTCCACGTTCGCGTAAAGAGTTAAGTGAAATATTAGTTAGAAAATAGTTTTGTTTAATAACTAGTATTGTTCATACCAATCAAAAGTTTCTTTGATAATTTTTGATTTCTCTGATTTGATATGATTTAGGTAAGCCCTACAAACAGGTGAGTGCTTTTTTCCTTTCAACCAGATTAGGCTCCAGGTTGTTTTAATCGGCAAGCCTTTAACGGGTGTTATTTGTAAATCGCCATTATTTAATTCATTTCTGATACCGATAAGCGGCATGATTGAAAATCCAAGCCCTGCAATTAGTGCTTGTTTAACAGCTTCGTTGGATGTCAACTCCATTTTTTTATTAATGGTAAGTTTATTTCGTTCGATAAAGTTTTCCATCGTTTGTCGCGTACCGGAACCTTTTTCTCTAAAAATCAGCGAAAGCTCTTTGAACACGTCCTTGGTTTTGATTTCTTTTATTGAAGACGCCTTTTTATTTCCGACTAGAAAAAGTTTATTCTGAAGCAAATCGAGTTTTTCAATATTTAATGAGTTTGGTAAAATAGATACAAGGGCAAAGTCCACTTCATTTTTTTCAAGACTTTCGATTACTTTGTTTTTGTTCGTAACATCCATTAATAACTCAACTCCTGAATTTTGATTTATAAAATCTTTTAGAAAGTATGGCATCACATATTTTCCTGTCGAAACCACTGATATTTTTAGTCTACCAGAAAGCTGACCTTTGTAAGCATGTGTTTTATAGTTGATCGAATAAACCTGATTTATAATATTCTCAGCAGCCTCTGCAATCTCTCTTCCAAAATCTGTTATGTAAATTTTTCTTCCAACAACTTCTGTTAATGGAATATCAAACTGATCTTGAAAGTTTTTTAACTGAATAGACACAGCAGGTTGAGTTAAAAATAATTCTTCAGAAGCCTTTGTTACGCTTTGCGTTTGTACAACTTTTAAGAAAATCTGTAATTGGTTTAAAGTATAATTCATAAAAATAATTTATGGATTGTATTACAAAGATAAATAAAAATATATGAAATGATTTTTTCAGTTTTGCAGCAACAAATAAAAAAACGAAAAGTCATGAAAAAAATAACTGTTGCAAAAGGGGATGGAATAGGACCCGAAATTATGGATGCCACCCTTGAAATTATAATGACGGCAGGAGCTAAAATTGAAATCGAAGAAATTGAAGTAGGAGAAAAAGTATACCTGGCAGGAAACACCTCTGGTATAGCTCAAGAATCATGGGACACCATCAGAAGGAATAAAATATTTTTAAAGGCGCCTATTACAACTCCACAAGGAGGAGGTTATAAAAGTTTAAATGTCACTACACGTAAGTTTTTAGGACTTTATTCAAACGTACGTCCTTGCATGAGCTTACATCCGTTTGTAAGCACTAAGCACCCTGTAATGGATATTGTAATCGTTCGCGAAAACGAAGAAGATCTTTATGCAGGAATCGAGCATCAGCAAACCGACGAAGTTGTTCAGTGTTTAAAACTAATCAGTCGTCCTGGTTGTGAAAAAATAGTTCGTTACGCGTTCGAATATGCTAAACAACAAAATCGCAAGAAGGTAACTTGTTTCACGAAGGACAATATTATGAAGCAAACAGATGGTTTGTTTCATCAGGTTTTTGATGAGATTGCAAAAGAGTATCCTGAAATAGAAAACGAACATTGGATTATAGATATTGGAGCAGCAAAAATGGCGGATACTCCAGAAGCATTCGATGTGATTGTAATGCCTAATTTATATGGTGATGTATTAAGTGATGTTGCTGCACAAATTACAGGTTCGGTTGGTCTTGCAGGATCGGCGAATATTGGCGAAGAGTGTTCAATGTTTGAAGCAATACACGGATCAGCACCAAGACGTGCAGGACAGAATGTGGCTAACCCTTCCGGACTATTACAAGGTGCTATTATGATGCTTAATCATATTGGGCAAACAGATGTTGCAGAAAAAGTTCAAAATGCGTGGTTAAAAACGCTGGAAGACGGAACACATACTTACGATATTTATAAAGAAGGCATCAGCAAACAAAAGGTAGGAACGAAAGAATTTGCCAAAGCAATTATTGATAATCTTGGAAACAAACCTTCGGTATTAAAGCCTGTTTCATACGCTAATAATTCAGCATTAAATCTTCCAAAGTATCAACGTAAATCAACAGCAAAAAAAGAATTGGTTGGTGTTGATCTTTTTGTTCACTGGGGAGGAAGTGATCCTAACGAATTAGCAGAAATAATAAAATCGTTAGAAGGTAACGGTATCGAATTAACGATGATTACCAACAGAGGAATTAAAGTGTGGCCAGAAGGGTTTAAAGAAACTTTTTGTACAGACCATTGGAGATGTCGCTTTAAACCATCAGAAGGAATGCAGATAAACAAATCCAATATTGTTGACTTGCTTACAAGCGCAATAAATCAAAACATCGATATTATCAAAACAGAAAACCTTTACACGTTTGATGGTAGGTCGGCTTATTCGCTCGGACAAGGACAATAAAATTTAATCAAACAAAACTACTGATGGACATCGCCACAATCAAAACAAGTTTATTATTGATAATAACAATTGCCTTTTTGATTCTTTCTTTTATAACAACTGATATTATTAAAGGCCACCTGTTTACTTCTTTGGGAATCATTGCAGCTACATTAACATTTCATGCAGTTTCAACACAAAAACACGTTAAAAAATGAAAACAACAGAAAAGCTTACTCTTATAAACGACAGCTTTACGAATGACGAAGCTAAAGATGTTCTACTTCATTTATTTAATTCGCCAATAAACTTCTACAACATCAAAAACTGGAGTTCACAAGAACGCTATAGAAAAGATGATGAGGTTTCACAAGAAAGAATACCAGCATTAAGAAAGGAAATAGAAAAACTTCAGGAAATTTTATTACAATCGAAAAAAGAAAATAAGAAACTAATTGTTAGCACAGAAGTAACTATTTCGTTCGCAGACGATTTGTGATTTATGTTTAAGGATAGAAAGATTGTTATTGCAACCAAGCATAAAAAGGAACAAGTGCTTGCGTCAATTTTAGAAAGAGAACTAGGTGTTAAATGTATAGTGTCAGAAAATATTGATACTGATAAATTAGGCACCTTTAGTGGAGAAATAGAAAGATACGACGACCCAATAACAACAGCTCGTAACAAGTGCTTAATGGCAATAGAGAAGACCGGTTGTGATCTTGCAATTGCAAGTGAAGGTACGTTTGGTATGCATCCTGAAATATTTTTCTTGCCAGCTAACGATGAACTATTATTTTTTCTAGACAAAAAAAATAATCTTGAAATTATTGCGAGGGAGTTAAGCACAGAAACCAATCATGGTGCTTCAGAAATTCATTCTGTTGAAGAGCTTCTGACATTTGCTGAGAAAGCCGGATTTCCATCGCATGGAATTATTTTGAAGAAGAGTAAAAATGATTTTTCTGATATGGTTAAAGGAATAATACAGAAAGAAAAATTGATAAGCACTTTTGAAAAGATATTTGATAAATACGGAGAAGCTTATGCAGAAACCGACATGCGTGCTATGTATAATCCTACACGAATGAAAGTGATAGAACAGGTTGGCCACAAACTCATCAGCAAAATAAATTCGTTATGTCCAGACTGCTCTACTCCTGGCTTTGGAATTACTAATGCGAAGCAAGGCTTGCCTTGTGAACTTTGTAATTGTCCAACTAGAAGGACACTGAGCTATGTTTACAAATGTCAAAAATGTTCTTTTGTTAAAGAAGAAAAATTTCCACATGGAAAAATGAAAGAAGAAGCCACTTATTGTGATGTATGTAATCCGTGAAAAAATAAATGAACTATAATTTACTAATTGAAAATTTAACTAACCCGGCACTATTGTTTTTTGTGCTTGGAATAATTGCTGTTTATTTAAAGAGTGATTTAGAAATACCACCTAACTCATCGAAATTTATTTCTCTTTATCTTCTTTTTGCTATTGGTTTTAAGGGGGGACAAGAATTATCGCATGAAAAATTTTCAGAAGAAATAGGAGGGTCAATGATGTTTGGTATTGGAATCTCTTCATTAATACCAGCATACACTTTTTTTATTCTTAAGAGAAGATTAGGTGTTTATGATGC
>CANFOP010000140.1 GCA_947448685.1 Chitinophagaceae bacterium
ATGACACAGGCAGGTTATATAATGATGGCAGTTTTGAAATAACCGGAAGAATGGAAAACAGTGATATTAGAGGATGCGGGCTAATGGTTGTTTAACGTTCAAAAGTTTAAGGTTGAATCATTTTGACTTAAAACAAATTGACTTTTTACTTTTCAATTTCCAAAACACAAAACTGTTGTTCTGTTGAAAGCGAGGAATGATAAATTTGATCAATAAAATCAGGACCATACACTGCATAGTAAGTAAATAAATTATCTACCCTTTCCTGTAAAGTATTTTTAGGGAACAACTCATTTTTAATATGTAATAACTGTTCAATCTCTTTCGAAAATTTTTTCTTTTCGGCTCTAAACATTTTCTTTTCCAACATCGATATTCTCTTTAGCGCCTTTACTTTAAGCGCTTCCACATGTTTTTCCAGTGTCTTATCTACAGAAGTTGCAGATGCAGAAATATTTTTATAAAATAAAACCAATTCATTTTTTTCCTGGTGAAGATGTAGTTGTTTAGTTGACAATTTAATAACCAATTGTTCTATTAACGCATCATCAAATTTGAATAATCCCAAAGAAGAAATAGAGATGGCATTGAGCTCTTTCTGTAATTTTTCAGCAATAATTAAAAATGAATTCCTCAAAAATAAAACAGGATATGGAATAGATACCTCATCAAATATCTTCTTTAATTCCAGCCAATAAGCCAACTCCCCTCCTCCACCAATAAAGGCGATATTTGGCAATAATTTTTCCTGAAAAAGAGGCCTTAATATCACGTTAGGACTGAATCTTTCCGGGAAATTTTTAATTTCTTTTTTAATCTCTTCATCTGTAAAATGAATGGAAGTATTCACAACAGAATATCCCTGAGCGGTTTTTTCAATCCTCTCCCTGATGTCATCTTTCAAATAAAATAGGTTAATATCCCTGCCACTGGTTTGTACCTTATACTTCGATGGAAACTTGGCTATCGTTTGTTGTAATAATTTGTTTGAAAAAGAACTAAACAACTCTTTTTCCATTACATCTGAAAAATCTTTCTTGTAAGTCTTGTTATCAGGAAGAAAAATCAGTAAGCCATAATTGCCAAATATTTCATTTACCAATGAGAAAGTAGCTTGTTCAATGGTAAGTCCTTTCTTATAAAAAGTGCTCAATAAAGCAATGGTCTCTTTCCCATAAAGAGCTGAAGACAACTCCTGCGATATGTCACTAAGGAGGCGAATAAACCCATCATCAATCTTCATTCTGCCAACCGTACCTTTCTGATTGGTTTCCCATCTGTATGTTTTGTTTTTTATTGTAACCTCTCCCAACTCTTTCAAATCAGCATCTTCGCTACCCATATAATAAACAGGTACAAATTTATATTCAGGTATTCTTTTATTAAGTTCGTCTGCCAACTTAATTGCATGAATAATCTTGTAAACAAAATACAGATGACCTGTAAATATGTTTGGCTGATGGGCTGTACATACTGTAAATGTATTTTCATCTTCAAGCAATTGTATATTCTGCTTTACTTTTTCAGAACATTTTTCTTTATCATAACTGTAAAGCATAGACGCAACAAGCAATTCTCTGTTAGGCTGACTTTTTTTCCGAATTTCAATATTATTTTTTATTCCGTCAACAGAGGGAATATGAGAATAATAAGGCTTCAATATCTCACAGCCATTTATATAATCATTCACCAATGCAGAAAAAGCCTGTGTTTCAGGATAAGAGCAATATGTTGATTTGGATTTCAACTGATTCTGAATAATTGAATATTTATTTGTTATTGACTACTTCCCCCTCCAGGTCATAATCAAATGCCTTGGTGATATTTACATAAACGAAATCACCTATAGCCAGTTTTTTATCGGCATTTATAATCACTTCATTATCTACTTCCACACTGTCAAAAGCTGTTCTTCCGATGTATCGGCCAGCTTCTTTTCTATCTACCAGTACTTTAAGTGTCTTTCCTATTTTTTCCTGATTTTTTTCCAGACTGATTTCTTGCTGAACCTCCATAATTTCCTGAGCCCTTGCTTCTTTTTCTTCAGAAGAAATATTGTCTTCCAGTTCATGAGCGCTTGTTTGTTCCTCATGACTGTAAGTAAATATGCCCACTCTGTCGAAACGCATTTTTTGTAAAAATGTTTTCAATTCTTCCACATCTTCTCTTGTCTCACCCGGAAAGCCGGTAATTAAAGTGGTACGTAAACAAATGTCCGGTATCTTATTTCTGATTTCAGTAATCAAATCTTCCATTTCTTCTCTTGTAATCTGACGCTTCATTGCTTTCAGCATATTATTGGAAGCATGTTGTAAAGGCATATCAAGGTAATTGCAGATATTATCCCTTTCTTTCATCACATCAATGATTTCCATGGGAAACTTAGATGGATAAGCATAATGTAATCTAATCCATTCCAGACCTTTTATATCTGCCAAAGCATTCAACAAATCAGGCAAAGCTCTTTTTTTATAGATATCCAATCCATAGTAAGTCAATTCCTGAGCAATCAGCATGATTTCCTTTACTCCACGTTTAACAAGGCTTTCAGCTTCTTTTACCAAAGATTCCATCGTTCTGCTTATATGAGTACCCCGCATCAACGGAATGGCGCAGAAAGAACATGTACGATTGCACCCTTCGCTGATTTTCATATAGGCATAATGCTGAGGAGTACTTAAAAGACGTTCTCCTATTAATTCTCCTTTATAATCTGCTTCGAACTTTTTAAGAATCAGGGGCAATTCCATTGTACCGAAATACGCATCTACTTCCGGAATCTCTTCCTCCAAATTGGCTTTGTATCGTTCACTCAAACATCCTGTAACAAACACTTTATCCAACTTGCCTTTCTTTTTAAGGTTAACATTTTCAAGAATGGTGTTAATACTTTCTTCTTTGGCTTTTTCAATAAATCCACAGGTATTGATGATGACAATATTATGATCTTTTTTGGCATTTTCATGAACCGTATCTATGTCGTTAGCCAAGAGTTGACCACTCAACACTTCACTGTCTACCATATTTTTACTACAGCCTAAAGTGATAATATTAACCTTATCTTTTTTAATGGTTTTTGTCTTCATATCAGACACGAAGATAATAAACAATTGCTTGATTGGCTTTTCGACGATTCCTTCACATAAAAATGGTAAATTAGTGCCTTATTAAATATGAAGAATCCTACAATTAAAATTGCGATACTTGACCTTTATAAGGGAACTGAAAATCAGGGTATGCGATGCTTAAGGGAAATTATTCAGCAATTTTCACTTGCCAATAAAATAAATGTTCATTCCGAAGAATTTGAAGTTCGTTTATCAAAGAATATACCCTCATTGGACTTTGATATTTTTATTTCATCTGGAGGTCCCGGAAGTCCCATTGAAAGTATTGATTCGGAGTGGGAGAAAATTTATTTTAAATGGATAGACAATTTGCTTCAATACAATAAAAACAATATAAAAAAGAAGTTTGTTTTTTTTATTTGCCATTCATTTCAACTGGCATGCAGGTATTTTAATGTTGCACAGGTCATTAAAAGAAAAAGTACTTCATTCGGAGTTTTTCCGGTTCATTTTGTAAATGAAAATCGTCCTTTGATTTTTAAGGATTTGGGCAACCCTTTTTATGCGGTTGATAACAGGGATTATCAGGTGGTGCAACCCAATGAAAAGGTTATGAGGGAAATAGGCGCTACCATTGTTGCCATTGAAAAAGAAAGACCTCATGTGCCGTATGAAAGAGCCATCATGGCAATTGAATTTAATGAGTATATGATTGGCACACAATTTCATCCCGAGGCAGATCCCCCTGGTATGATACAGTATTTATTGTCTGAAGAAAAGAAAAAAATGATAATTGAAAACCATGGCATGGAAAAATGGCAGTCAATGATCAGCCAGCTGAATGATCCTGAGAAAATTAAATTGACCTACTCATCCATCATACCTTTATTTTTACAAACCGCCTTTCAACATTTAAATAAAGAAATGTAATCTGCTTATGATACATTCAATCAGAGAAAAATTCAACAGCCATTTTACCCCAAATAAATACGAAGAATATATTCGACAATTTGAAGACATCACCAAAATCAAAACAGGATTTAGAATTGCCGAGACGCCTGTTTTCATTCCTGCAGATTTCAAAAACGATATGTTGAATACCTGTGAATACATCATTGATTGCATTCTTGATAAAGATTTCAAATCACATACAGAAGAGAGTATTCCATCAAAATACCATATAAAAAATGAAGAAAAAAATTGCGAAATGATGGTGTTTGATTTTGGAATTTGCAAGGATAAAAATGGCAATATTGTTCCTCAGCTTATCGAAATGCAGGGATTTCCTTCATTGTATGGATTTCAAATACTCAATGACAGCTTAACGATTAAATATGCTGATATACCGAACAATTTTGATTCCTATTTAAATGGCTATGACAAGGATACTTATATCCAGCTTTTAAAAGAAATAATTATTGGAGAAAACAATCCCGAACAAGTAATACTGCTGGAAGTATTTCCTGAAAAACAAAAAACAAGCATAGATTTTAAATGTATTGAATCCCTTATCGGAATCAACACCGTTTGTATAACTTCATTAACTGCGGAAAATGATGAATTGTTTTATATCCTGGACGGCAAAAAAATTCGAATAGAAAAAATATTCAATAGAATTATTTTCGATGATCTTGAGAAATTTGGTCTTACAAACGTTATTGACTTTAGTAAAGAATATAAGGTTGAGTGGATTCCTCATCCCAACTGGTATTACAGAATCAGTAAATTTACACTTCCCTACTTACAACATCCTTTCATTCCTGAGAGTTATTTTTTACATGAATTGAAACAACCCATGCGCTTGGATGAATTTGTTTTGAAGCCGCTGTTTTCCTATGCGGGAATGGGCGTCATCATTGATGTCAAGCAAGAGTCTATTGATTCTATCGTTGACCCTCAA
>CANFOP010000141.1 GCA_947448685.1 Chitinophagaceae bacterium
ATCCATACTTATTTCGGATTAAATGTACCTCCTGTCAAAATCGCCGTAACCGGCAGCGGACGTGTAGCCCACGGTGTTCTTGAAATCATGAATCTGTTGGGTATTCATGAAGTAGAACCGGAAGACTATATTGAAAAAGTCTTCCCTTATCCTGTATATGTTCATTTAAAAGGGAGGGATTTGTATTTGCATAAATCAAACAACAATTATAACAGAACTGATTTCCATCTAAATCCTTCTGATTATTATTGCACTTTTGAAAAATATATTCCTCACACGGATATATTAATGAATGGAATTTACTGGGATCATGACATACCAAGACTTTTTGAAAAAGAAGCAATTAACAAACCTACGTTCAAAATAAAAACCATTGCAGACATCACGGATGACATGTTTGGTTCCGTTCCATGCAATTTAGGTGACTCCACCATTGATGATCCTGTTTACGGTGTAAACAAAACAACTTTTGAAAAAACAGCCCCCTACTTGCCAGATTCAATAGACATCATGGCCGTAGGAAATTTGCCCAATGAACTTCCAAGAGATGCCAGCAGATATTTTGGTCAACAATTGATCAAGCATGTATTAAAGGACATCATCGATGGCAACAGTCAGATTATAGACAAAGCCACTATTGTTGAGAAAGGCAAACTAACGGAGCATTATCAATATATGAAAGAATACGCGGAGGTTTAATTATAAACATTTTCAAAAATCAGAAAGCAAGATAATAATCCTTCAGCAACTCTTTAAACGCTTGGGTATATTCATTTTGCTCATCGCGAATGGAAAGCTCTGTTGCAATCGTTTCAGGCTGTTTGATTTTGGAAAACAACAACATGGACCTGAAATAATCATGTTTGACGGACTGCTTGACCAATAATTTTTCATTCACAAACATTCCATTTTCAATTATCATCTGTTCAAATGCTGAAGTTCGATGAAAAGGCAACAACACGGTAGCCCTCCCATTGGGTGCGATATGATCAGCTATGAAATGAACCAGATAGTCAAGACTTAATGCTGTGTCATGCTTTGCTGAATTTTTAAACTCATCTGCAGATTTCAAATCATTTTCAAAAAAAGGAGGATTGGAGAAAATAAAATCAAATTGCTGATTCGGGTGAAATAGTTGCAGTGATGTATTTTTCACATGTATGGATTCTTTCCAGTCAGTCAAAGAGATGTTCTGAATGGCTTGCTGAGAAGCATCTTGATTAATTTCAATTGCATCAATGATTGAGTTGTTTTTTTGCGCAAACATCAAACTCAACAATCCTGAACCAGCACCAATATCCAGGGCTCTTTTTACCGGAGTTTCCTGTTGATTTGCTTTGATGGCCGTCCATGCACCAAACAAACAGGAATCGGTACACACTTTCATGGCACATTTTTCCTGATGAACGATAAACTGCTTGAATTGAAAATAGGACTGGCGCATTAACTGTAAATTATATCACCATTCAGCTCTGGCAGAAGATGAAACGGACAAATCTGAAAATTCATTTTCAAGATATTTGTAATAGCCTGCAATAGCAATCATAGCGGCATTATCGGTACAATACTCAAATTTGGGAATATATACATTCCAGTTATTGCGTTTACCCATTTCCGTTATAGCTGTCCTCAGTCCGCTGTTGGCGCTGACCCCACCTGCTATGCACACTTCTTTGATTCCTGTTTCTTTAGATGCCTTTTGCAATTTATTCAGCAGTATTGAAATGATTCTTGATTGAACAGAAGCGCAAATATCAGGCAGATGATCATCAATGAATTGCTGTCGTTCTTCTGCACTTACCGTAAACTCTTCCTTATATACATTGCTGGTACCGGCATTGTTTAAAAAATAAAGAATAGATGTTTTTAATCCTGAAAAACTGAAATCCAATCCCTGTATTTGTGGTTCCGTAAATTTATAAGCATCCGGATTACCTTCTTTTGCATATTTATCAACCAATGGGCCTCCGGGATAAGGCAAGCCCAGCATTTTTGCCGTTTTGTCAAAAGCCTCTCCTGCAGCATCGTCGATGGTTTGTCCAATGACTTTCATTTTCAAGGGAGATTCACACAATACAATTTGAGTGTGACCGCCACTTACTGTCAGGCATAGAAAAGGAAAGCTTGGCCTGGGATCATCTATTAAATTGGCCAATACATGCGCTTGCATGTGATGAACTGCTATCAACGGAATGTTCAGAGACAATGACATTGACTTTGCGAATTGCCCTCCTACCAGCAATGCTCCAATTAATCCGGGAGATTGTGTAAATGCAATGGCATTTACATCCTGCAAACTGCACCCTGCATTTTTCATGGCAACATCCACCACTGGTACAATGTTCTGCATATGGGCTCTGCTGGCAAGTTCCGGCACCACACCACCATATTGTTCATGAATTTTTTGAGAGGCGATGATATTGGATAGTATCACTCCCTCTTTACAAACAGCTGCGGATGTTTCATCACATGAAGACTCTATGGCGAGAATTGTAATACTCAATGTAGTTTAATTTTTGTATTAAAGTTACTAACTGCGAATAGCTTTCACCGGATCCATTTTAGCTGCTCTCGATGCCGGAATAATTCCAGCAAGCACTCCCACTGCAAGGCAAATGATGAAAGTGGTGACAATCATTGATGGAGACAGGAATACAGGAAAATCAAGCGGACCTGACAATATCAATGTTAGAATGTACACCAGCAATAAACCAATCAAACCTCCCAGAATACAAAGTATAGATGCCTCCAACAAAAACTCAAATAAGATGGTTCCCTTTTTGGCGCCGATTGCTTTCTTTAAACCAATAACAGATGTTCTTTCTTTAACTGTCACAAACATAATATTGGCAATGCCAAACATCCCTACAATCAAACTAATTCCTCCAATGATAGACCCTACAATATTGATGGTTACAAATGAATCTGAAATAGCTTTACTGAAAGCCTCCACACTGTTCAATGAAAAGTTATCTTCCTGCAAAGGACTTAATCTTCTTATTTGGCGCATGATACCTCGCAATTCCTGACTCAATGCGTTGGTAGTGACATTTGTTTTACCTTTTACAATCAAAATAGGATTTGAAAACTCAGGATCAAAAACCTGTTTGGCAAATTTATTATTGATCATAACGCATTTATCATAATCCCAACCGATAAAACTTTTACCTTCTTTTTTTATGATTCCGATAACAGTTGTTTTTTTCCCTTTGATATCTATTTGTTTTCCCAAAGCCCTGTCTGCATTACCAAATAAATCCTCTGCATTAGAATAACCGATAATACAATTATTGGTGCCATTGGTAAATTCGGCAGAAGAAAAATACCTGCCTGATTCAAATTGTATGGGCTGAATATCGATTTGATCTTCGTTGATGCAGTAAACGGTTGAATTTTCTATCACATCGTCTTTGTAAGAGATATTAGCCATGGTCTGCATCAAATATGTTGCAGAGGCGGTGAGTAAAGAGCGTTGCTTTATCAGAGCCGCTTCTTCGTTTTTCATCACAGGCCTGGCCCTGTATTTCCACATAGGTCTTCCCGGGCCTCCGCTGTAATCCCATTTGTCAATGTAAATGGTATTGCTACCCAAACTTTTTACTTCATTTTGAATATTTTGCTCAAGACTGTTTACAGTAGTGAGAACGCCAATGATACAGAAAATTCCAAATGCAACGCCTGTCAAACTTAATGCGGTACGCAGTTTGTTTACTTTCAACTCCTGAAAAGTAAGTCTGATGGAATTCTGGAAAATGTGAATGGACTTCAACATTGTACGAAATTACTACAATAAATAAATTGTAGGCATGAAAAACAAATGATAATAAATAGTCTCCATGGCATTTGAAAACAAAATCAAAAAATGAATTGAATTAAAACTGCCTTATGAAAAAAGTAAATATCTACATCCGATTACTTTCCCCAACCAAACCAATCATTTCCATTGGCGTACAACATCAGAGCCAGTAATAATATCATACCGACAATTTGAGCATACTCCAAAAATTTCTGACTGGGCTTTCTGCCGGTTATCATTTCAACTAAAGTAAATAGCACATGACCACCATCTAATGCCGGAATGGGTAATAGATTCATAAAAGCAAGAACGATAGAGAAAAAAGCAGTGATAGTCCAGAAATGCTCCCAATCCCAACCTTTACCAGAAAATACTGAACCCATTGATTTAAAACCACCCACTCCTTTGTATGCTCCGGTTTTAGGAGACAATATTTTTTTAAACTGATCAATATAAAAACCAAGTTCTTCGCCTGCACGGTTGATTCCGGCAGGAATAGCAGCAAAAAAACCGTATTTTTTTACGGTGTATTTATATATACCCATGCTGTCATATTGTTCAGGCAATACTGGTGCTCCAAAGCCAATTTTCCCATCTTCAGGAAGAATAGTATGAAGAACAATATTGCTGTCATTTCTTTTAACAACCATCGTTATGTGTTCGCCCATTTTTTTGTTTTCCATCAAGGGTTCAAACTCATCACGAAAAAAAGTACTGACTGAATCTATACTGATAAGCTGATCTCCTTTTCTCAACCCTGCTTTATATGCAAGTGAAGTATCATCCACCACTGCAACACAAACAGGAACGCGCGGAGTAATGATAGGCTTTTCCGATTTCTTTCTTTTTTCAACCAATTTTCCAATCAGATCAACAGGCATTGGCAAGCTAACTTCTTTACCATCCCGAATGATGGTTACATTACTGTCAGCAAGCAATAATTTTTTTATCGCGTCAGTAAATTCAACAATCTCTTTTCCATCTACCGCTTTGATATTGTCTCCGCTTTTGAAACCTAATTCTTTAAAAATAGGATCATTGAATGCCATTCCGTATTTCAACGAATCGGTCTTGATGTTTTTCTCACCCCAAACCATTAAAATCATCGAATAAATCACAAAAGCAAGTAACACATTCACAGTTACACCTCCAATCATAATGATCAG
>CANFOP010000142.1 GCA_947448685.1 Chitinophagaceae bacterium
AAGGGTTTAAGGGTTTAAGGGTTTAAGGGTTTAAGGGTTTAAGGGTTTAAGGGTTTAAGGGTTTAAGGGTTTAAGGGTTTAAGGGTTTAAATCAAAAGTGAAAATTCAAAATTCAAAAAAATCACTTTTGATTTTTTACTTTTCAATTTTGAATTTTAAATCATAAAGCATTCCTTAATTTTGCAACATGAGCAATTCCCCACTACTTTCCATCTCTCCTATTGACGGAAGATATTCTAAAACAACTGAAACACTGTCAGATTATTTTTCAGAATTCGCCTTGATCAAATACAGGGTAAAAGTGGAAATAGAATATTTTATTTTTCTTGCTGAAAAGAAATTTTTCAAATTAGACAAGAAAGTAAAGCCAGCACTTATTGAAATTGCAGAGAACTTTAATTTAGAAGATGCATTGCATATTAAGCAAATAGAAAAAACGACCAATCATGATGTAAAAGCTGTTGAATACTTTTTAAAAGAGAAATTGGATGCAATAGGTGCTGCCCATTTAAAAGAATGGATTCACTTTGGGTTAACCTCACAAGATATCAATAACACAGCTATCCCCATGCTTTGGAAAGATGCGGTAGAAATGGAATATCTTCCTGCCGTATTGAATTTGCAGCAGAAATTATATCGATTGGCTCAAGAATGGAAAAATATACCAATGTTGGCGCATACCCACGGCCAACCGGCCTCTCCAACGAGGCTCGGAAAAGAAATGATGGTTTTTGTTGAAAGAATTGAGAATCAAATTCAACTGTTCAGTTACATTCCATTCTCGGGAAAGTTTGGCGGAGCCACAGGCAATTTCAATGCACATCATGCCACTTTTCCAAAATACAATTGGGTAAATTTCGGCAATGAATTTCTGGAAGAAAAGCTTGGAATTGAACGTCAGCAATTCACCACTCAAATAGAACACTATGATTTGCTTGCAGCCCATTTTGACAATATAAAACGAATCAATAATATCCTGTTAGACTTGTCTAAAGACATGTGGAGTTATATCAGTATGGAGTATTTCAAGCAGAAAAACAATAAAAATGAAGTGGGTAGCAGTGCCATGCCTCATAAAGTAAACCCAATTGATTTTGAAAATGCAGAAGGAAATCTGGGAATAGCTAACTCATTATTGGAGCATTTTTCAGCCAAATTACCGATATCAAGACTACAAAGGGATCTTACAGACAGCACTGTACTTAGAAATATTGGAGTTCCTATTGGCCATATTATCATTGCAACTACTTCATTAGAAAAGGGATTGAATAAACTTATTCTAAATGAAAAAAAAATCAAAGAAGATTTGGATAACAATTGGGCAGTGGTGGCAGAAGCCATTCAAACCATTTTAAGAAGAGAAAATTATCCAGCCCCTTATGAGGCATTGAAAAATCTAACAAGAGGCACATCAATTAATAAAAAGTCGTTACATCAGTTTATTACAAAACTCAAAATTTCCAATAAAATAAAGGAAGAATTAAAAAGCATAACACCTCAGAATTACATCGGTTTATAGCGTTGATGGTTAAATCAATTAACCTTAAACCATTGGACCTTGAACCTTTAAACTTATTTATGTATCTCACTGGTAAAATGAAATTCAATATCCGGATTATTGGAAATTTCCGTATTCAGGAACCATTCACTTTGAGCCAGGTATACAATATGGCCGTCTTTGTCCGCTGCGATGTTGGCTTGTTTGTATTTTATAAAATCCTCTAGTTTTTTGGGATCTTTACTGGTCAACCAACAGGCTTTGTAAAAGGGAAGGTTGTTCATTTGAACGGAAGCGCCATATTCTTGTAAAAGCCTGTACTGAATCACTTCAAATTGAAGTTCACCCACACAACCGATAATCTTTTTATTTCCACCGAATTGAGTAAACAATTGAGCCACACCTTCGTCAGTCAATTGAATTAAACCTTTTTCTAACTGCTTGGTTTTCATTGGATCTTTATTAACCACCTCTTTAAATATTTCAGGTGAAAAACTGGGTATTCCCGTGAAATAATAATTCTCTCCCTCCGTCAACGTATCACCAATTTTGAAATTACCGGTATCAAACAACCCCACCACATCACCGGGGAACGCTTCTTCAATGACATCTTTTTGTCTTGCCAAAAAGCTATATGGATTATTGAAACGGACATCTTTTTCCAATCGCACATGATTGTAGAAAGTATTTCTGGAAAATTTGCCGCTACATACCCTCAAGAACGCAATCCTATCGCGGTGCTTGGGATCCAGGTTGGCATGTATTTTAAATATAAAACCGCTGAACTTATCTTCTTCGGGATTAACATCTCTTCTGGTGGTTGGTCTGGGACGAGGAGTTGGAGCAATTCTTACGAAAGTATCCAGCATTTCTTTTACACCAAAATTGTTTACGGCACTGCCAAAAAATACGGGTGCCGTTTTGCCTGACAAGTAATCTTCCAGATTCAATTCACCATATACTCCATCTATCAATTCTACATCTTCCCTTAATACATTGGCGTCTTTTTCACCTATAGTAGAATTCAAAATAGAATCAGATAAGTCATTTATTTTCAACACATCTTCATCATTTGCTTTTGTACCGGCTGTGAACAACACCAAACTTTTTTCATGTAAATCATATACCCCTTTAAAATCCTTTCCACTGTTGATTGGAATGGTCATGGGGTGCAATTGAATTTTCAATTCTTTTTCGATTTCCTCCAACAAATCAAACCGGTTTTTACCATCTCTGTCCATCTTATTAACAAAAACAATCACCGGAGTTTTCCTCATGGCAATTACTTCCATCAATCGGCGAGTTTGTTCCTCCACCCCATTTACACTATCCACCACCAACACCACACTGTCAACAGCCGTAAGCGTTCTATATGTATCTTCAGCAAAATCCTTGTGACCCGGCGTATCCAAAAGATTAATTAAATAATTTTTATATTCAAAAGTCATCACACTGGTTGCCACACTGATTCCTCTTTGACGTTCAATTTCCATAAAATCACTGGTAGCATGTTTCTTAATTTTATTGCTTTTAACTGCTCCTGCTGTTTGAATAGCACCACCGAACAATAGAAATTTTTCAGTCAAAGTTGTTTTACCAGCATCTGGATGCGATATGATAGCGAAGGTTTTACGCCTGTTGATTTCGTTGATATATTTCATAATACTGGCGCAAAGATAATTGTTAAAGATTCAAGGTTACAAACTTTAAACCCTTAAACTTTTGAACATTAAATTCTACTTAACTTTTTTAGCAGTAAATTTGCATATAGAAACTTGGGGCTGACCGGTTTTGACAGCATAGATCTTTGTAAGTGTAAGCATGTAGTGCGTTGGATAATTAGCACTTAAATCTGAATATTCAAACTTTAAATGGCAATACTTCGTATGCCATGGCTGCTTAATCGATAGATTAGCATCCATTTGGGCCGCCGAACAGGTTGATCTGTTTCCATGTTCCGCCGCCGACTCAAAACAAACACAGGTTGCTGCAATGGAATGAAGTGACTGTTGCTTAAGATGATTCTTCTAAGAAAAAGGTTGGTTTGTTATGCTCCTGCCCTTTTCCGACAATTAATGCATAAATAAACATGTAGAAAGCTTATGACGAATGTGTTTGGACCAGGGTTCGATTCCCTGCAGCTCCACAAAGAAAAATCGTAAGTAGGTGTGTATTGAATGCTTACGATTTTTTATTTTAAATTTAGCCCACATTTTTTATCCCCATTTAGAAAAAAATTTCTTCCACAAATAATTGAAAAGATTATTTATCTTGTAGATATATAAAATCAATATTTTACTCTTGATTAAACAATTTTATAATTAGTTTAAGTCATTAAAAAAACTAAAAAATGAAACACCACTTAAACACCGTCATCATTTCTATGGCCATTATTATTGGATTAACAATTATCGGAAATGCCTATAAATATAAATTCACTTCTGCAGAAACTGTTTCTGTAACGGGATTATCTGAAAAAGACTTTACCAGTGATCTTATTGTTTGGGGAGGATCATTCAGTAGAAATGCTATGGATCTGAAAGATGCCTATGCAGCTTTAAAACAAGATGAATCTGCCATTAAATCTTACCTGAACTCAAAAGGAATTACGGATAGCTCTATTGTATTTTCATCCGTTAGCATGATGAAAAATTTTCAACGTCAATATGACGAGAGGGGCAATGAAATCCGTGCAGATTTTTCGGGCTATACTTTAACCGGAAATGTTAGAGTAGAATCTCAGGAAATTGAAAGGGTCGAGAAATTATCCAGAGAGATTACTGAATTATTGGAAAAAGGAATTGAGCTGAACTCTAACTCACCTGAATACTACTACACAAAATTGAATGAACTTAAAATTGATCTTTTGGCTAAAGCCAGTGAAGACGCTAAAACAAGAGCAGAAACAATCGCAAAAAATAGTGGAGCGTCTTTAGGGAGTATAAAAAAAGCCAATATGGGTGTGTTTCAGATTACAGGAAAAAATGTAAATGAAACTTATAGTTATGGAGGTTCTTTCAATACAAGTAGCAAGTTAAAAACAGCTTCTATTACTTTGAAAGTGGATTATCAACTGAAGTGATGGCTGATGAATATTATATCAACTAATTGTCTCCAAAAAAACGTGATTATCCCAAAATTTCTTGCACTTTGAATATAATTCTAAATCCATCGAAATAGACGGAATTGGCATTGCTGCTGGACCAGGAAATGAAGAAATGAATAAATATTATTGTTGTCCGAGATAAAAAATTAAAATAAGGGTGGTTTTATGGCCACCCTTTATCAATTTTGTAGTTACCACACAACAAAGTTGATATGGACAAAACTACAAATTATCTCGGACAGCCTATTTTAAAACAGGTACTTTCTTTTAT
>CANFOP010000143.1 GCA_947448685.1 Chitinophagaceae bacterium
GATATCAAACTGCTGGATCACATCATTGTAAGTAATGAAGGCTACTTTAGCTTTATGGATGAAGGAATATTGTAAATGAAATTCAGAAATTATGCCTGGCCAATCGGACCACTGAAATTAAAAGGTATTTCAACTGATTCCATATCCTGAATAACTCCGTTAACCGCTTCAAATTTTTTAACATTGTCAATCATCGCTTTCATTAATCTTTTAGCATGAAACGGTGTAAGTATAATTCTGTTTTTGACTTTGCTTTTGGGATTGCCAGGCATTACATTTACAAAATCAACTACAAATTCAGCATGACTATGGGTAATGATGGCGAGATTAACATAAGTACCTTCTGCAACTTCTTCTGAGATCTCGATATTTAGTTGATGTTCTGGTTGGTTGTTTGATGACATACAATTATCTATTTTTTATTGAGTTGTTCGAAAATCGCTTTTAAAGTCTGCTCTGGATTAGTGCTGATACTTTGATGATCAAGTATCTCAGATACATCCATTATTGATGCAAATTCTTCTGCGATTTTCTTTTTTGTAAGTTTTATTTTCTTTAATCCCCTACTTTTAACATCATAATAATAGTAAGTATAATCAATAGAAAATTGCCTTAATTCTGATTGAATATAATTGGTACTAACAAAATCTAAGGTAGCTTTATAAGATTTAAACAACTTGAATCTTTCGCCATTTTGAACCATCAATAAAAAGCAGTCGGGCAGATTATTGTCAAATAATCTTGAAGTATAAAACGACAAATCTTCTTTTATGTATTGAGATGCAGATTTATACATTACAAAAGAGTCTATTTCATCTGCTGGTTTGATGATAGCAAAATTTGATTGATTAGGATATACATCCAATTGCTGTTTGTATAAATTATAACTTAAACCCACATTCTCCGACTTTTCATTTTTTGCAAAAGCACTACCATTCAATCTTTCTCCGTATAGATAAGATGTACCAATTACTTTAAAATTACCTACTTGTTGATAGGTACCTTCTGATCCTTTTTCTAGTATTATTTTCAAGTAACCCGCAGCAGGATCAGTATAGCTAAGTGCTTGCGAATCGGCTTTAAATACTGGAAAAAAAAACAGCAATGAAAATAATATTCTATTAAGCATAATATAAAATTAACCAGAGGAAAGAACATAAACAAAAAAGAGGTTGTTAAATAAATAACAACCTCTTTTTAAAATAGAATTATTTAATTAGTTTTTCTCTATAATTTCTTCAGTAACCCTGTATCCAGTGCTACCCATATAACCATATCTTACTTTAAAAGATTTTGTGGCAGGGTCGTAAACATTATTACATTCAGCTGATCTAGCCCATTGTGCTGTATAGCCTGGGTTTGTATCAGGCAATCCAGCCCCAAAATCAATTGTTGCAACACTTCCTGGATAGTCAGTAATAGTAATATTATTGGTAACAGGATCTACATCTAAAATTGCGAAGTAACCTGAACTTCCTAAATCACCTAACTCTACCATACAACTTGTGGCAGTCATAGTGCTAAGTGTCTTTGCTCTATCTGTGATAGCTCTTGGAACTGATGGATGGTAAAAATAACCATTAGATGTATAATCTCCATCATACTGGTTTTTAATAACAACCTCCACCAAGGTTTTAGTCATATTGGAAGCTATTGTATACCCTGCATCTACAGATATTATTTTGAATCCAATTCCATAAGAATTGTCAGGTGAAATATTCTGTGTAGATGGAACAGTAATTGTTATTGATGCGTTTTGTTTTCCTGCAGGAATAACTAAATCTGTTGTTGCAATTGTATACAACGTAGGATCTAATTCCAGAATAGTTGTACCATTAGCGGTATTATAGTCATCTAAAATGGTTGGATCATAAGCAACCTTAACATGCACATCTTTAGTAGCAACTGTACCAAGGTACAATCCTACAGTCATTGAATTAGGATCAAGTACTTGCGGAGAAGTAGAAATTTCAAGACCAACAGTTCTTTTGAAGTTAACACCACCATCAAGATTAAATCCAACACCAGGATAAGATGCACCCGGATCCTTGATACCAATTACTTGGTTATCAAAGTTTTTGTCTTTTAAGCAACTTGAGTTGAACACAACCAAAGCTGTAAGTAAAACGATTGATATTTTTTTCATACTATGTGTATTTTGAAGTTGTATGTATTAATTTAAATCCCAGAAAATATGAGAAAATGGATAAGCCCCTACTGAAGGTTGTGCACCAACATTGGCAGGATTATACAAGTACTCACTTTGTGGATACAATAAACGTACCGGAATTTCAGTCTTAGTGTTAGCCGGATAAACTGAAATAGCAGGTCCGGGATCAAAGTCTACAGAAGATCCGTAAACAAAATGGTGAATAGTAGGAGAAAAGTCAATTCTTCTGTAATCACTCCATACTTCAAATGGTGCAATTCCGTTCAAAGCAAACCATTTTTGAGAAATAATTGTAAACAATCCTCCAGTAGCGCCATTTCCATCAGCAGCAACATCAGGAGCATTATAATCAACATCAGGGAATCCTGCATTAGTTGTGTTAATATATGTATCAGCAGCGGTAGCTGTTGAACCTAAACTTACAACGGATGCAGTAATACCTGTATTTAAAGTAGATGCTGGATCTCCAGGTAAGAAACCACGATTCATACATTCAGCTTGTAAAAAGTAAGATTCAGCTGCTGTTAAAATCCATTGTGGCTTATCAACACCTCTATATAATCCAGCGCCTATTCCGGCTAAAGTAGCAGCGGCATTATCAGTAGAAGAAGGCTCTCCGTATGCAACACCTCTTACAACTCCTGAACCATTCGCTGAATAAAGTTTTGTTCTTCTTGGATCTAAGTTCCAACCATAATAACCTGGATCAGAACCAATTCCTTGACCTACAGCATAGCTGTTGGCTTTGTAATAAACAGAACCTGAAGTAGCAGAACCAGCATCGTCTTTTACATATAAATTGTAAAAAGGATTTCCTTTGTCTGATTGATATCCTGGTTGAACTTCTGCATCAAAATCAAGGAAACCAGTTCCTTCTGCAGCAATAATTGCAAATTCATTCGCCAAATCAACACCAGGAACATAAGAAGCTGGAGTACCAACAGTACCGGCTGTATTTGTTTCAAGTCCACCA
Organism: Chitinophagaceae bacterium; assembly: GCA_947448685.1. Taxonomy (GTDB): domain Bacteria; phylum Bacteroidota; class Bacteroidia; order Chitinophagales; family Chitinophagaceae; genus Ferruginibacter. Next base: position 3,144 of record CANFOP010000143.1, read on the forward strand.
TTCATGAACTTGGTCAAAATTCTCAATTTCAAAGTATTCGCAAACTGTACCCAGCGTACTTTTTGGTCTTCAATTGTAGATGTAGGGAACAATTTTGAACCGAACATTACATCATCAGTCAAGATGCTTGCATTGGGTCCTGTTTCAGATTCATCGGCATTTTTTATTAAGTCAATGGCAATATCCAATTGTCTCAGTAAATCTTTATAGATAGTTAACCCATCATCATATTTAGGGGTGGTTTTAGTAGCACCTTTCAAAGCTTCTGAATATGGTACATTGTTGTAAACACTCACTAAAATTCCATAGTTATGCGCTTTCATGATTTTAGCAATCCCTTCATAGAAAGAGGCTCCAGCCTTAGCAGCTCCATTCTCCATTACTTGATAATCATATAAATTATCATAGATACCTGACCATATACCAGTTTGGAAATTGGTAGTAATCTCATAGGTTTCTTCGTCTACATTTGGAGAATAAGTTCCAGAACGAGCCCAATAACCAAGATAATTTTGAAGCCATGACCAACTTCTAGATACAACTCTAGCGGTATTATTCTGAGCAGCAGGCAAAATAACATTATAAGCTACTGTGCTGTCTGTAGCATTGTTGGGATCTTGATTGATGTTGAAACTATCTTTCTTACAACTGTAAATACCCATTAGGAATGTTACAGCGACTAAAAGAAGAGTTATTTTTCTGTATTTCATATTATTATTATTATAATTATTTAATAATTAAAATTGCAATGTAACGTTAGCACCAAAAATTCTAGTAGGAGGTGTATTATCTAAATCATTTACACCTTGTGCGTTTCCTGTTGTATTTGAAAACTCAGGATCTGTCCACTGATTTGTTTTTGGCAACCAAGTCATTAGGTTTCTTCCAGTTATAGCCACAGTCATTCCTTTTATTCCTTTGTTTGTAAACAAAGAAGAAGGCATTGTGTAAGTAAGCGCCATCTCTCTTAACTTAAGGAAAGCAGCACTACATAAGTAGTTTGAGTTAACACTGGTATTTCTTGACTGAGACCAAAAACCGTATCCACCACTTTGCGTATATACATTGGTATTAGGTGTATAAACTCCCGGAGAAGTTTCAATTACTGAATTAGGGAATACAAATGGTTGACGACCATTTTGTCCTGATCTGTATGAAATTCCAGAGAAGTCCATATTAGGACCAATACCACTATAAATTTGATTTCCAGTTCTGTAATCAGCAACAGCACTTAGCGACAAACTCTTATAGTTTACAGTCAATGTAGCACCAAAGATATCTTTTGGAAGTGTTTGTCCAAATTGTTTAGTCTTAGGATCGATACTTGGATAACCAGTTGATGCATCTACAATTACTCTTCCCTGTGCATCACGAACGTAGTCAGTTAATTTAAAGGTGTAAGCAGGTTGTCCTACAATGATGAAGTTGCCATTACCTATACCTAACTCATTCACACCATTAACAAGTTTATTAACTTTATTTGCCTGATGAGAATAGTTCATTTTTAAATCAACATTCCATTTACCCATTTTGAAAACAGGTGTCAATTTCAAATCCAATTCAAATCCTTTGTTGGTGAAATCAGCTGCATTCAACAAAGCACTTGGATAACCAGTTGATGCAGAGTAAGCAACTGTAATAATCTGATTTGAGTTTCTTTGCTTGTACATTGTTGCTTCGAAGTTCACTTTATTATCCAATAAACCAACTTCTACCCC
>CANFOP010000144.1 GCA_947448685.1 Chitinophagaceae bacterium
AGGATATTGTTCTAAACAAAAAATCATTTCTTTTTCAAGTGATAATAATTTTTCATTAAAAGATGTTTGGTTAATTACAGCCTCTTTTCTTAAAATGCTTTTAATTCTTGCATAAGTATATTGTATGAAAGGGCCTGTAAATCCATGAAAGTCAATAGATTCTTCCGGATTGAATATCATTTTCTTTTTGGGGTCTACTCTCAACAGATAAAACTTCATGGCACCTAAGCCAATTGTTTTGTACAGTTGATGAAGTTCTTCCAATTCAAAGTCCTTCACTTTCCCTAATTCTTCTGTATGATGCTTGGCAGTAGCAATCATTTCTTCCACCAAATCATCTGCATCAACAACTGTTCCTTCTCTGCTCTTCATCTTGCCGGTCGGCAACTCTACCATACCATAACTTAAATGATAAATGTCATCCGCATAAGGTAATCCTAATTTCTGAGCAATCATTTTCAGTACTTTCATGTGATAATTTTGCTCATCACCAATTACATAAATACTTTGATCTATTTTATATTCATCATATTTCTGTTTGGCCAAACCAATATCTTGGGTGATATAAACGGATGTTCCGTCTTTTCTCAAAACAAGTTTTTCATCCAGACCATCGGCTGTTAAGTCAATCCACACGCTTCCGTCTTCTTTTTTATGAAAAACATTTTTATCCAATCCTTCCTGTACAATGTCTTTTCCCAAAAGGTAAGTGTTGCTTTCATAGTAGGTTTTATCAAAATCACTACCAATTGAACGATAAGTGATATCAAAACCCTCGTATACCCATTCATTCATTTTCTTCCAAAGTTCCATTACAGCAGGCTTTCCTGCTTCCCAATCCTGCAGCATTTGTTGAGTTTGCATCATAATGGGTGCATTCTTTTCCGCTTCGGTTTCGCTCATTCCATTTGTTACCAATTCCGCCACCTGTTTTTTATATTCATCATTGAATTTCACATAATAATCGCCTACAAAATGATCTCCTTTTTTTCCAGTAGATGCAGGAGTAGCACCTTCGGCAAATAATTGCCAGGCAATCATGCTTTTGCAGATATGAATCCCACGGTCGTTAACAATACAACTTTTTAAAACTTCAAATCCATTGGCTTTCAAAATTTCGGCCACACTCCATCCCAAAAAATTATTGCGAAGATGACCGAGATGCAGAGGCTTGTTGGTATTGGGGGAAGAGTATTCTACCATTACTTTTTTACCATTCATCGCTTGTTTGCCATAACAAATGTCATGGTGGCTTTTAACCAATAAGGCTATCCAGTATTGATCAGTAACAGTAAGATTGAGAAATCCTTTGATGAGATTGTAACCTGAAAATAAATCAGGGTAGTTGTTAATTAGAATCTTTCCAAGTTCATTTCCGATTTCTTCGGGAGATTTTTTCAGTGATTTTACCAATGAAAAAAGCACAATCGTATAATCACCTTCAAATTCCGGTTTAGTTTGATTGATTTGAAAATGACTCTCATTAAAATGATCTTGATATAAGTTATTTAAAGATTGTATGACAGCATCTTTAATATTTTTAATTATACTCATGTTGCAAATTTAATGTTTCGATGTGAAGATTGGAAAAGCAACATTTCTATAGGTTGATCAACAAGGCGGGCCATTTATAATGTAGGTTCATTTCAAATGCGCAAATCGTTGTATATTTGCGCACTTTTTAGCATTATGATAAGTGTAAATAATATAACGTTAGCCTACGGCAAAAGGGTCTTGTTTGACGAAGTCAATATCAATTTTACCAAAGGGAATTGTTACGGTATCATCGGAGCAAACGGAGCAGGAAAATCAACTTTCCTTAAAATCATCAGCGGTGAGATAGAAGCCAACAAAGGTTCTATTGATATTACCCCCGGAGAGCGTATGGCGGTTCTAAACCAAAATCAATTCGCTTTTGATGATCAGACTGTATTGAATACCGTTTTAATGGGGCATAAGAGATTATGGCAGGTGATGCATGAGCGTGATGCCATTTATGCAAAAGAAGATTTCAGTGAAGCCGATGGTATCAAGGCTGGAGAACTGGAGCATGAGTTTGGAGAAATGGGTGGATATACCATTGAAAGCGATGCTGCAACTTTGTTGAGTGAATTGGGTGTGGAAGACAATTTGCATCAGCAGTATATGAAAGATATAAGTGCCAACCTGAAAGTGCGTGTATTGCTTGCACAGGCTTTGTTTGGCAATCCTGATATCTTGTTGTTGGATGAACCTACCAATAACCTGGATGTTGAAACTATTTCATGGTTAGAGAACTTTTTGGCTGATTATGAGAACATTGTTTTGGTGGTAAGTCATGATCGTCACTTTTTGGATGCGGTATGTACACATGTGGCCGATGTAGACAGAAGTAAAATTAAAGTATACACAGGTAACTATTCTTTCTGGTATGAAAGTTCTCAGTTGGCTGCAAGGCAAATGAGTGATAAGAATAAGAAGATGGAAGAGAAAAGGAAAGATTTGCTCGATTTCATTGCTCGATTTAGTGCAAATGCTTCAAAGAGCAAACAAGCTACCTCACGTAAGAAAGCGCTTGAAAAACTTGTTATTGAAGAGATACAGCCATCCAACAGGAAATATCCAGGTATCATATTCAAGCAGGAAAGGGAAGTTGGAAATGAGATTCTTAAAGTTGAAAACCTTTCTAAATCATTGGATGGTAAAATGCTTTTCAGCAAACTGAATTTCGATATTCAGAAAAACCAGAAGATTGCTTTTTTAAGTCGCGATCCTTTGGCATTGACCTCATTCTTTGAAGTGATAAATGGTAAAATGCAAGCAGATGGAGGAAAATATGAATGGGGAACTACAATTACCAATGCGTATCTTCCTAATGACAATGCGGAGTATTTTGAAAACAGCAATGATAACCTGATGGATTGGTTGCGTCAGTTTGTTCCGCCAACTGTGAAGGATGTGGATGAAGATTTTCTGCGCGGATTTTTGGGTAAAATGTTGTTTAGTGGGGATGAGATTTTGAAAAAGACTTCAGTGTTAAGCGGGGGAGAGAAGGTGAGGTGTATGCTTAGTAAAATGATGCTGCAAAATCCAAACGTATTGATACTGGATGAACCTACCAACCATCTTGATCTGGAGAGCATCATCTCATTCAATGACAGTATGATCGCATTTCCCGGAGTTGTGTTGTTTACAACGCATGATCATCAGTTTATGCAGTCTGTGGCCAACAGGATAATTGAAATTACGCCAAAAGGGATGATAGATAAATTAATGACTTATGATGAATATTTACAGGATGATAGAGTAAAGCAGCAAAGGATTGAATTATATAGTTAATCAGATTTTGAATCTCTTTTAAAACTTATATCATGTTAAAAAAGTTATTGATTCCTTTATTTTTTACATTTATTTTATCTGCTGAATTATCCGCTCAGAAAGTTGAAAGTTCTTCCTACAAAACAGCGATAGGTGTAAAGTTTTATCCCGGAGCAATCAGTTTAAAGCATTTCATTTCAAAAGATAGATGTATTGAAACTTTGGCTTATTCCTGGCGTGGTAATCGTTTGTCGGGTTTATATGAAAAGTATTTTGCTATACCTGATTTTGAATCATTGAAATGGTATGCTGGAGCAGGCGCCCATGTATCATTGTACGACAAGAATTATTATAATGGCGCTTCATTTATTGGAGCAGACGCAGTGCTGGGTTTAGATTATAAACCTGAAGGTCTTCCATTAAATTTATCACTGGATTGGCAGCCGTCCTTAGATCTTGGTGGCGGCAATGGTTTCAGTGCCAATTGGGCAGGAATAGGTGTGAGGTTTGTTATTGAGTAAAAATCTGTATTATCCAATAGTTGCATGTTGCACCTGTATTAATCTTTTTATGAATGAAGCAAACATTAACGAGTTTTATTGATTTTTTTTATCCTCCTTTCAAAAAATTGATGCCCCTGGTCACTTTCAGGTATGCAGCTTGTGGGGGGGTAAATACTTTGATGGCATTGTTTATTTATTCCATGGCCTATCATCATGTTTTCGATAAAAGTAATTTTCATTTTTGGATTATTACTTTTAAACCTCACATAGCCTCTTTGTTTTTAGCCAGTACATTTTCTTTTTCAATAGGCTTTTTTCTAAACAAATATGTTGTTTTTATCGAATCCAATTTAAGGGGCAGGGTACAATTGTTTCGTTATTTTTTATCCTTCGCATTTAACCTTTGCCTCAACTTTGTCATGTTGAAACTGCTGGTAGAAGTATTTATTTGGGACGCTATATTAAGTCAGGTTATTACAACTGCAATAGTAATCGCAGTCAGTTATGTAACCCAAAAATACTTCACTTTTAAAACGACATAAAGTTTTCGGTAATTTGAAAATCAATAAGTTATAATAATCTTATTTGACTCTTTATGATTTTTCAGTCATTTTGGCTTTGAAAAATAATCTAACTATTTTATGCTGACTTTATTGTCGTTTAAATAGACGGCTATCTGCCATTTTTTCATAAAAAATTCATTGGCACAATGATTGAATATTTATTGAAACTAAACAATAAAATTTATTTATTATGGGAAAGATTATAGGAATCGATTTAGGAACAACCAACAGTTGTGTTTCCGTTATGGAGGGTAACGAGCCGGTCGTCATTGCAAATGATGAAGGAAGACGTACAACACCTTCGGTAGTTGCTTTTTTAAAAAATGGTGAACGTAAAGTAGGTGATCCTGCAAAGCGTCAGGCAATCACTAATCCTCAAAATACCATATCCAGCGTTAAGCGTTTCATGGGAAGAATGTTCAATGAAGTTACCGAAGAGAGTTCTCATTGGAGTTATAAAGTGATTAAAGGAGACAATAATACTGTAAGAATAG
>CANFOP010000145.1 GCA_947448685.1 Chitinophagaceae bacterium
AATTTTGCCAATAATGTTGTCTGGAGTTATGACCCAACCTACTACAAAATACAATACCCCAATGGGGATGTACCTTCCGGAGGAGCATGTACTGATGTGGCGATAAGAGTGCTAAGAAAAAACAATATGGATTTACAACAATTGATTCATGAGGACATGGAAGCCCATTTTTCCGAGTATCCCAATAAATGGGGCATGACTAAAACGGATGCCAATATTGACCATCGAAGAGTGCCTAATATTATGACTTATTTAGAACGTCAGGGATATAGCATGCCCATAACGAATATCGCAAATGATTATCAGCCTGGTGATATTGTTACCTGGGAATTATCTCCCGGAACAACACATATAGGTATTGTATTAGAAAAACAAGATGTGTTTCACAATATGGGTCCAACATCCAGGATCGAAAGCGATTTCCTTTTTAACCATAAAATAATCGGACATTATAGAATTGGGTCTTAAATTTTAAGAATACAATATCATTCAATGAAAAAAGTCTTTCGAATTTCAATAATAATACTTCTAATTAATTTTACAATTTGTTTAAAATTCTGCATTAAAACATCTAACCATTCATCCAATAATAAGATTGGTAATATTCAGGTAAAAAACAAAATTCATGTTGACAGTGTTGAATATTTTATTAACAGGCTGAATTACCCTGAAATGAAAATGCCTTTTACCGGCAACTTTAGTTCATCAGAAAAAGTTGATACGATGGATTATAAATTGATTGACTCAAAAGAATATCTTTACGACTGCAAATTGTTTGCAAAGGGAGAATATGACAATGCACTCAATATAACGGTAGTTTCAGAAATCCATTTTTATGATGAAGGAGACCTCGATGAAGATGGCACACATGAAATTGGAATACTTCCGGGATACAATACCAGTGCCTGCAGAAACTATCTTGTTTACTCCTATAAGAATCACCATTGGAAATTACTCTATAGTATCAATTCTCATTTAGGTGACCGAAGAAATGGAGTTGATTATGTTAAAAAGGAAGGTAATAAAATCAGAATACTTTCTGCCGATGATGGTTGTTGCGGATGCTCTGGTTTGGATACTTTTTATCAAACAATAAAAAATGCTAACAATGCCAAATAAAGTTACGATCGAGATACCACTTTGCGACAGATGTAAACAAGTTGGTTACTGTCTTGCAAAATATGAAAACAGCCCATCAAACAGAAAGAAGCGACAACTAACAGAAAAAGAAATTTCAGCAATGGTACCTATAAGAACAACATTTAGAGATCGAAGCACTCGATTTGGCAATAAATTACAACAGGCTCATGATTTGTTTCATCAGGACGAATTTGAACAGGCAAGCTATATGTACAGAGATATGCTGGAAACCAGAAACGATTGCGATGAAATATTGATTGGACTGGCTGCATCATTCTTTTTCATGAAACAATATGAAGCAGCAGCGGATATAGGCATAAAAATGTCTAACTATAGAATGAACGAATTCTCGAATAGTTTTGTTAGTCTTTGTGAATTGAAAATAAAAGAACAAGAAAAAGAAAATCAAAGCGGCCAAATAAATATCTCAAGTGAAATATTCAGAAAGAGCAAATCAAAAACATCAATTGCTTAACAACAATTCAATCATCATGACAAACTTTTTTCCTGCTGGTATAATTTTTTGGCTGGTTACATGGTTTTTAAAAGATTCAACAAATGAAGAACCGAAGGAATCAACTGAATATCCCAATGATGACATAGGCCCTATTTGGAAAATACAATACTACTCCAATGGAAGATTACTACCGAGTCGTCATCTTTTTTATTACTGTGATTTGATTAATTTATCGGGTGAGAAAGAAATTACAGACGAAACGATTGAGGATGCTGCCACCAAAAGACATTCTCTCATCAATAAAATTGATTACAACGAAAATTGGCCGATTGCATCCAGAGATGTGAATGCAGCCAAAGCCTACTTATTGGATCGATGGAATTATCTGAGTAACCTGAATTAACATTTCCAAATACCACTATTTTATGAAAACAAGCAAAGTCGATGAATTATACAAATGGGGACGGGAAATCATGATGGCATTTTCAAAAGCCATTCATCTTAGATATGAGGAATTGAATATCATTATTTTTGTTATTTTAGGTCCACTCGTTTTTTTATGGATGCTTTGGAAAATTCGGAAACAACAATTGATTATCAAGGATTTGAAAAATCGATATAAATCGTCTTAAAAAATCTTAAGACATTTTAAGACAACCTAAACTGCCCTATTATTTCTTAGGATTTCTTAATAAACCCTAATACTTCTTAATTCCCAAAAAGAAAATTTAAGACCAACATAAAACAACTTAAGACTCCTAAAAACAGCATAATTATCACTCTACACCCCGAAGTTGTTCTATTATACACCTTGTTATACAAAGCCTTTTTTGGATTGGTAATCCACCCCCACCCTCTTGGTGCTTTAAACCCAAGATTTTGACGAACATATCTTTTTAATGATGTTCTTGCTGCTATGCGCTTGTTTAGGTTTGGTATGCGAAATCCAAATTTCATGGTTCTTCAATTGTATGATTAAATTACAATTTATTTTATAAAATAAATTTTGTGGATTGAATTTCTTTTCTATTTTTGTACTAACATCAAGATTCACGAAAGTGAAACCAACCGAGTCGAGAGACCGCGGTGGTAAAATGATGAGGGCCTTCAGCCAAAATAAAGTGCTAAACTTCCCCTTTATTATTTGCTTGATGTATTCATTTTTAACCTTAAAAATTTATGCATCATGGAATCTCAAAACAAATCCAGCAAAACAAGTAGCAGCAATCAAACTGCCGGAGAACAAAGAATTGTAATCGGAAACAATGTTTTCATTGTCGAAAACAACCAGTATTTTGAACGTAAAGAACTACTATGCTCAAAGTATTTTAAACACAACAGGGAACAAAGAGACGAAGTTGTTCATTTAAGCTATTACAACAATTTTCTCGTAAGAAAGAAAAGACTATCTGTCAGTGCAAGATATTATTTTACCAATCGTCCATATGGCGACAGAATGCATGTAAAAGCAAGTTATGATGGCAATTGTATAGGTAATTTCGGTTTACTCAAATCAACCATTGGAGCAGGTACTCAGGGTAAATGGCCCACTATTAAAAATGATGAATGGCATTTAAATATTAACCTTGACCTTCAAAAAAACGAAAAGGGCTACATGCATTTCTATATTGAATATTTTGAAAAAATAACCGCGGAATCTTACTATTTAAAAGCAGGTGATTTAGAAAAATAATATCATTTCAGAATTTTAACCAATATTTAAATTCAATCATAAACTTTATAAACTGTAAAATAAAAGAAAAAATAATTATTAAAAGCCCTATGTCATCATTAGTTTTGAGCATAAAAAAAGCCTTCTAAAAAGAAGGCTTTGTGCCCAGGACTGGAATCGAACCAGCACATCCTTGCGAACGGCAGATTTTGAGTCTGCTGCGTCTACCAATTCCGCCACCTGGGCAATATTTTTATAGATTTTATTTAAAATCTTCTAAGAACTTAAATTTATTGTCAAATATTTGACTGCTTCTGTGGCGTCTACCTCCCGATATCTATCGGGACCGCCACCTGGGCAATTTTTGAAATTGGATTGCAATATTACATTAATCATCCAACCTTTCCAAAATACGCTGTAAATATTTTTTCTTGTAATAATAATCCTTTAACCCCATCAAATCATTTTCAGATATATCCATATCTTTCTTTTCTAATATTTTATTGATTTGAAGGTGCAATTTTTCATCTATTGCTCCCACTTCTGATTCAACAGCCATATGATTATTGCTTTCCAAGGCCTCATTCAAATCCATCATCTCCATTAAAAAATCAGTTGATAAATTGTATTTCTCATCTGGAAGTATTGCCTTTTTATATTCCAGATAATATTCGATCGTTTTTTGAGGATCTTTGAAAATAGTAAAAGCTTTGTTGATTTGAGCCGACAACTCCAGTTTTTCTTCTTGTTCTACTTCCATGGAATGCGTATGAAAATCCGGATGTGAACTGCGCTGCAATGCAAAGTATTTTTTTGATATGATGGCTGAATCTACTTTTGGAGAAACCGGTATTTCATATAATTCGTAATAATTCATTCCTGATCTGATTTTTTTTGTGCGTTTAATATTTGTACAAATGTAGAATCGAAACTATTCATATAAAAATGTAAATTGCCGCCAAATAAAAACGAATGCTTACTTTAGGACTAATAAGAGAAGGCAAAATACCTTCTGATAACAGAGTTGCGCTTACTCCTGCTCAATGCAAATTTCTCAATAAAACTCAACCCAATTTAAAAGTTGTTGTTCAAAAAAGTGAAACCCGCTGCTATTCTGACAAAGAATATCTGATGGCAGGAGTTGAGGTAAGGGAAGACATGACCGATTGCGATATTCTTTTAGGCATCAAAGAAGTGCCTTTGGAAATGCTCATTGAAGGCAAAACTTATTTGTTTTTCTCTCACACCAAAAAACTACAACCCTACAACCAAAAACTTATCAAAAAAATAATTGAAAAAAACATTACGCTGATCGATTACGAATGTCTGGAACATGAAGACGGCAAACGTATCATCGGGTTTGGTTTTTTTGCAGGTGTTGTGGGTGCCCACAATGGCATGCTGGCTTATGGAAGAAAAACAGGCGCTTACCATCTTGATAAAGTGAACTCCAATAAAACTTTCAACGACCTTATCCATACTTATTTCGGATTAAATGTACCTCC
>CANFOP010000146.1 GCA_947448685.1 Chitinophagaceae bacterium
AATATAGAATTGGATGGTGCGGAAACAAACAAACGAACCTGCTGGCCATTTCTCCATAGTTGGAAAGTTTTTGCAGTAGCACTTGATAATCCAATTGCAGCAATGGTGGATTGAGGTATTCGAACCAGTTTATTTTCCCCAATTTTGAATTTATAGTAAACCTTATTGTAGTCTATCCAGTTATTGTTTAACTGGGCATTTGATTCAATCGCAAATAACAGCAATAATGGAATAATTATTTTTTTAATCATAGATCTGTATTTGAAATAATATTTTTTATACTTACTCATTTAAAAATGCATTCTGATTGTTGGCGTATCTGACTTACCAGATTTTTTTGGAACAGGTTTTTTATTGGGCAAATTCCTATTGGGAAAATTAGCCGGTTTTCTGACTGGTGTTTTGAATGAACTCTTTTTATTTGAAGGTAGTTTACTTGCAAACGGATTTTTTTTCTTAAAAGGGTTGAGTTTGCTTAGTAAATTGAATTTAAGCGAAAAAACATGAGTATACAAGGGATTTTGCTGATTCGCCAGATTTGTAAACGCATAATCTATCGTTGCATTTTTAATTTTAAATCCTGCCCCGATACTGGGCTGAGAAATCCATACTTTTTTTTGATTCAATGTGTCTGCATCTGCCAAACCACGCTGAAAATTCGTTATTCCTGCCCTGATAAAAATAGTATTTTTTATAGTAGCCTCTATGCCTATATGAGGATCAATACTGAATGGTTTTGTACTGATTAATGTATTTCTTTTACCATCAAAAGTAAAATCAAGATTAGCCTCCGTTAATAAATTAATTTTTTTATTTACCTTAAAATTATATGACCCTCCCACAGCAATCCTAGGTGCCGTTAATTCTGTTGACTTAACTGGAATATCATTTTTAGTCAGATATAAAATTTCTTTTTCTTTATCATCGAAATTAAAAGACCAGGCATTGAATGTGGTGGTGATATCTTTTGCCATAATTGCTGCACTCCAATTTTTCCCTCTTGTTGATACAGCAGCATCCAGACCAAATCCCCATGCATTAGCAAAATGTCCCACTTTCCTTCTTATTATTTTCATATTTGCACCTGCGTTTAAATCCAATTTACCCACCTTTTTTAAATGCTGGGCATATGAAAACAATGCAGCAAAATCAGAAGAGGAAAAAGTTTGAATATTGTTGTAATTCAAACTGCCATCCGGCTGAACAAGAAAAAGCGTGTTGGGTATGTCATCTATACCAAACCTTAGAAATGAAAATCCAAGTACCCTTTTGTTGTTTTGAATTGGTTTTGCAACAGACAGATAATCATACTTGGCTATACCTGCGAAATAATCAGCATGCATGATGCTCATGGTAAGATTATCTTTCACATTCATTAAATTGGCCGGATTCCAGTAACCTGCTGTAGCGTCCTCAACAGAGGAGAGATTTGCATTACCCATTCCCATGGCTCTAGCACCCGCTCCAATATTAAGAAATTCATTGGAATACTTTCTGAATTGTGCAAATGCAATTGAATTTAATTGAACAGTAATGATTAGAATAAACAGAAATTTACGGACCATAATTTCGATATTGATAATAATTTTAATTACCTGACTGAAAAATACATGCAAAACTAAGACTAAGATAAGATATTGCGCGGTATTATTATGCATAAAAAATGAGTTTCTGCACTGAAAATTACCGGTAAATATCCTTTATGATATATTAAATTAACTGTATAATTTAATGATTGATTTATATTTTAACCCAATAAGATTTTTTTTCGGAATTTCGCAACAAAAGAAAAAGCAGAAATAAAGATACCGATGAATTTAATAAAAGAATTGAAATGGAGAGGCATGATACAAGATATGATGCCAGGTACTGAGGAGCAATTACAAAAAGAAATGACAACAGCCTATGTAGGATTCGATCCTACTGCCGATAGTCTTCATATTGGAAGTTTGGTGCCAATTCTTTTATTGGTGCATCTTCAAAAATGTGGACACAAGCCAATCGCTCTTGTTGGTGGAGCAACGGGAATGGTAGGAGACCCCAGTGGTAAGAGTGAGGAAAGAAACATGCTGAGTGAGGAAGAGCTTAATAAAAATATTATCGGAGTAAAGGCTCAGCTGGAAAAGTTTTTAAACTTTGATCCTTCATTACCCAATGCGGCCGAAATGACCAACAATTATGAATGGTTCAAATCAATCAGCTTTCTTGATTTCATAAGAGAAGCCGGTAAACACATCACTGTTAATTATATGATGGCTAAAGACAGTGTCAAAAAAAGACTGGAAAGTGAAAATGGAATGTCGTTTACAGAATTTACCTATCAATTGGTTCAAGGATATGATTTTTATTGGTTAAATAAAAATAAAAACTGCAAACTGCAAATGGGTGGAAGTGATCAATGGGGCAACATAGTTACCGGAACAGAATTAATCAGAAGAAAATCTGGCGGTGAGGCATTTGCATTTACTTGCCCTTTGATTAAAAAAGCAGACGGCGGAAAATTTGGAAAAACAGAAAAAGGAAATATTTGGCTTGATGCCAATAAAACAAGCCCTTATCAATTCTATCAGTTTTGGTTAAACGCTTCTGATTCCGATGCAGTCAACTGGATTAAAATTTTCACTTTCCTGTCTGAAACTCAAATTGAATCTTTGATATCCGAACATGAAATAAATCCCTCAGAAAGAAAACTTCAAAAAAAACTTGCACAAGAGCTGACCATTTTCGTTCATGGAGAAAATGAATATCAAAAAGCTGTAGAAACAACTGAAAAATTATTCTCCAATGCAAAAGCCCCTGTTGACTCTTTATCAGTAGATGATTTGCATTCAATTGAAGGCATTGTAAAATCTGATTACAATAAAAACAAACTTCAGGATGGAATTGATATTATTTCACTGCTTACAGACAATAATATTTTTGAAAGTAAAGGTGCTGCCAGAAAAATGATTCAAAACGGCGGTGTAAGTATAAACAGGCAAAAAATATCGGATCCTCAATTCAATGTTGGTTTCGAAAATCTATTACATGACCGTTTCATGCTAGTTCAAATTGGCAAAAAGAATTACTACCTGATACAAGTTATTTAAGTGATAAATGGATGGTGACGCATTTTTTTATTTTCGAAACCATGGATTAATTTCATTGATATAACAAACTGATAAACAATATTGTCTGTTCGTTGTCGATGATTAATGCAATTGAAATGAAATTTCTGAAAAAAAATACGTTACATTCAAAGGCTGAATTTAATGCAAGCATTCACTACCCTTCCGTCTATAGGTGCCCACAATGGATTGAATAGCGGGTTGGTAATATCACCTGTAAATAATTTTTCTGATTTGCTTTGCCTGTAATCAAAAATATTTTCACAATTGATTACAAAATCTACATGTTTATGCAATTGTATTTGTGCCATTGCTGCCATAAATAAATAACCCGGTGTTCTGGAATAATCAATTCGGTATTGCTTTCCGGTATAAGACGCCTCTATACAAAACCTACCTTTATTCTCAATTTCTCTCGTTATCATGTAAGCCATTCTGAATGCAGGTGTCAAAGGCATGAATTGATTGTTTGAAAGGTATTTTCTCTCGGCAATAGTGTAGGTGCAGCCTGCATAAAATTCCCACTCGTCAAGTTTTAGTTTCAAATACGTATCAAAGCCTTTCGTAACGATGGGCTTGAGTGCATTAGAGAAAGAAATCAGTTGAGAAGTATCTTCAGAACCAATTACAGGTTTATTTATCTGAGTAAGAAAAAATGCATGATTGATAAACAATGATTTCTCCGCATTCCATTTTTTCTTATAATTTATTTCAGCATTGTAACCCATCGAGTGTTCTGCTTGAACAGAAGAATTGATTGGAAGAATATTTTCAATTTCATAATCTTTTATTTGCGGTGACAATGCATTGGGCAATTTATAACCTGCGCCTACTCCCAGTCTGCTTCCCCAATTGTCATTTATTTTTTTGAATATCGCTATTCTAGGCAACAAAAAATTAAAATACTTATCATTGTAATCATCTCTTAACCCTGCTTCAATACTGGTGTTTTTGAAAAAATTATAATTATACTGTGAAAAAAATCCAATTGTTTGATTGCTGTTGTTTTGAAGATAAACAATATCACCGGGTAATTTAGTGAATCGACTACCCGTTACATTTAATCCTGAAATCCAGTTACTGCTTTTATTATTAATCAATAAAGAAACCTCTGTATAATAATCTGTTTGTTTTGCTTTAAAATAATGCGTTGAAGTTTCTATCATTCTTTCAAAATTGCTCAAAGAAGATTTAATAGTCAGTTTATTGTTGAAAGAAAAGTTTTTTTCCAATAGCAATTCTCCTGATGTTCTTGCTATATTATTTTTTTGAAAATAACGTTTAATTGAATCCGCTTTGCCATTCATCAAATTCATATCACCGCCAAAATCTTCATCATTTGTTGAGGTAACACCCAATATTATACTGGTTGTTTTATTCGGATAGAAAAATAATCTTGGATGAAATACAAATGTTTTGTTTTTAGACAGATCAGACAGCCCATCCTTGTTGACATCTGAAGCAGCACGATTGGTATATCCTCCATAAAAAGAATAGCCTATTTTTTTGTGTTTTTTGGAAAAAAAACTGTTTATGTTCGTTTCATTCAAAGTTGTTTGGTTAATTGTTATAATTCCTTCCTGAACATTCGTTGGCTTTTTTGATATCAAATTAATTAAACCACCGATAGCACCTCCGCCAAATAAAGTGGAAGCTGAACC
>CANFOP010000147.1 GCA_947448685.1 Chitinophagaceae bacterium
ATAATAAAATTGATACACTGTTATTGGCCTGCACTCACTACCCCTTATTGCTGGAAGTAATAAAAAAGCATATTCCCGAAAACATATCTATTATTTCTCAGGGTAAAATTGTCGCTCAAAGCCTACAGAATTACCTGAAAAAACATGCAAATACTAACAATATGTGTTCGAAAAACGGGAAAAGGCAGTTTTTCACAACTGGTAATCCGACAGATTTCAACAACCATGCAAGTATGTTTTTTGGGAGTGAAATCAATGCCAATCAACTTATTTTGAGATAAAATCGCTCTTTTTTTCTAAAGATTCCAGAAATAATTAAAATTATTGGCAAATTCATTACCTTTGCAATCCTTTCACAAGAAGCCGGGATGGTGCCCGGCCGAAGGTAACATAACAAACAATATTTGTAAAAGGAAAAAATTAAAACAATGCCAGGTAAAAAAAGAACTTATCAGCCCCATACACGTCGCAGAAAATCTGTTCACGGATTTCGTGCACGTATGAAAGATGCAAATGGTCGTAAAGTATTAGCAAGCAGAAGAGCTAAGGGACGTCATAAATTGACTGTTTCTGATGAGCACGGTTCAAAAAAATAAAATGACTTTATTGAAAAGTTTATACAGCCTTTGCTCCAGCAAAGGCTTTTTTAATGCAAATTCATTAAATTGGTATTGATTGAATACAACTATAACACGATATTATTTCAGGAAAGAGAATAAACTAAAAAGCCGAAAAATCATTCATCAGGTTTTTGCTGAAGGTAAATCCTTTACAGTGTTTCCTCTAAAAGTAATGTGGTTACCTTCAAATAATCAACATTGTTTACAAACCGGAATATCAGTCAGCAGTAAACATTTCAAAAGAGCCGTTGACAGAAATAGAATTAAAAGATTAATAAGAGAAGTGTATCGGCTTCAAAAATTTGAGTTGGAAAATCATTTGCACAAAGAAAATCAGCAATTGTCTGTTTTCCTGATTTATATTTCAAGAGAAATGCCCGAATATAAAACGCTATATGCAGTATGTTCAAAAGTAATTACAAAACTGATCAAAGCAGCCAATGAAAAATATCAATAAGATTTTAGCCGCTCCTTTTATAGTTTTAATTAAATTATATCAATGGTTGATTTCTCCTTTAATTGGGCCAAAATGCCGTTATACGCCAACTTGTTCTCAATATGGGCTGGAAGCTTTCAAGAAATATGGTCCTTTTAAAGGCTGTTGGCTGACAATAAAAAGATTAGGCAGATGTCATCCGTGGGGCGGACATGGACATGATCCTGTTCCATAAAAGAAAAAGGTTTAAAGCAGGAAAAATATTCCTACTTTAAACCTTCTTTTAGATTTTTATTTCTAATTAAATAACAGCTTCCATTCTTTCTGCAACAATTGCCCAGTTTACCACATTCCAGAATGCAGTTAAATAATCAGCACGTCTGTTTTGGTATTTTAAATAATAAGCATGTTCCCAAACATCTGCACCTAAAATTGGTGTACCTTTTACTTCTGCCACATCCATCAATGGGTTGTCCTGATTAGGGGTAGAACAAATTTCTAATTTTCCGTCTTTAACAATCAACCAAGCCCAGCCACTACCAAAACGAGTCATACCAGCCTGGCTGAATTTTTCTTTGAATGCATCAAATGAACCAAATGTCTGATTGATAGCATCACCTAATTTTCCGGATGGAATACCACCAGCATTTGGAGACATACTTGCCCAGAAAAACGTATGATTCCAATGTCCGCCACCATTGTTGCGAACTGCTGTGCTAATTGAGCCCGCATGCTTAACCAACTCTTCAATTGTTTTTGATTCATGCTCTGTACCGGCTATAGCCTTATTTAAATTGTCTACATATGCCTGATGATGCTTGCCATGGTGTATGTGCATTGTTTGAGCATCAATATGTGGTTCCAATGCTTCGTGAGCGTAAGGTAAGGGTGATAATGTAAATGCCATAAATATTTTTTTTGCAAAGGTAAATGAATGTAATTAAAATATTATCTCAACTTTTTGAAAAATTCCTTCATTAATTCACCACATTCTTCTTCCATTACTCCACCGATAACAGTTGATTTGGGATGAAATGGATTGTTTTGACCGGTACTTTTTCTGTAACTGTTTTTATCATCATAGGCGCCAAAAACAATTCTACTGATTTTGCTCCAGTAAAGTGCACCACTACACATTAAACAAGGCTCCACAGTCACATACAAAGTGGCTCCGGGAAGATATTTACTACCAAGATAATTGTATGCGGTAGTCAATGCAATGATTTCTGCATGAGCTGTGCTGTCATTCATCAGTTCTACCTGATTATATCCTTTAGCAATGATTTTATCTTCCATTACTACAACGGCTCCGATAGGTACTTCATCTTTGTCAAAGGCTTTTCGTGCTTCTGTCAGTGCAATCTTCATATAATGTTCATCATTCATCATTTCAACTGTAACTTTAATTCAAATTTACAACAATGGACTTGGTTACTCAATTAAATAACATCAGAGAATTTTATAACAGCGGAGCAACAAAAATGTTGTCATTTAGGAAACAACAATTACTCAATCTTAAAGCCATCCTGTTAAAATATGAAAAGGAAATATACAGCGCCCTGTATGAAGATTTAAAGAAAAGTCCCGAAGAGTGCTGGGTTACGGAAATTGGTATTGTGCTTTCTGAGATTAATCATGTGTTGAATAATATAGATAAATGGGCACGTCCTCAAAAAGTAAAAACAAATCTTCTTAATTTTCCTTCATCCAGTTTTATCTTGAATGAGCCCATGGGCGTTGTATTGATTATAAGTCCCTGGAATTATCCTTTGCAGTTGTTGTTAAAACCTGCCATTGGCGCCATTGCCGCAGGAAATTGCGTTGTGTTGAAATCTTCTGAATTTGCACCTGCAACTTCAAAACTCATGAAGCGGATGATAAAAGAGTGCTTTGATGATAAGTATGTTCTTTTTACAGAAGGAGAGGGATCCGTTGTAGTGCCGGAGATGATGAATCAATTTTGCTTTGATTATGTTTTTTTTACAGGCAGCCCCTTTATTGGAAAATTGATTTATCAAATGGCAGCCAATCAATTGGTACCGGTCACACTTGAACTAGGTGGGAAAAGCCCTTGCGTTATTGAAGCAGATGCTGACTTAAAAGTGGCTGCTAAACGTATTGCGGTTACAAAATTTTCAAATGCAGGACAAATGTGTGTTGCGCCCGATTATTTATTAATTCATTCATCAGTCAAAGAGCGGTTTGTTGAAATATTAAAAACAACTTTACATAATTTCTTTACAGATAATCCTCAAAAAATAAGTGATTATGGCAAAATCATCAATCATCAACAATTCAACAGAATTATACGATATCTACATCATGGAAAAATAATTTATGGAGGCAGATATGACCATGAGAATCTTTTTATAGAACCAACATTGATGGATGATATAGATTTGAATAGTGTAATAATGCAGGAAGAAATATTTGGTCCTATTCTTCCGATGATAACTTTCAATACATTTGAAGAAGCGGTTAAAATCATAGAGAAAAACAAGAACCCTCTGGCTTTTTATGTGTTTACTTCTTCAAACGAAAAAGAAAAAAAATGGTTAGAGAGTATTGCTTTTGGAGGCGGTTGTATCAATAATGCTTGCTGGCATTTAACAAATCCTCATTTGCCTTTTGGCGGAAGAGGATTTAGTGGGACTGGACTGTATCAGGGTAAATATACTTTTGATACATTCAGCCATAAGAAATCAATATTAAAAACACCTACATGGTTTGACCCTTCCTTTAAGTATCCTCCATTTAGCGGAAAATTGAAATTGTTTAAAAAATTTATCAGGTAACTTTGCAATCAAATACCCATAGGATTATGAAGACATTAGTTGCCTCCTTAATATTATTTTCTGCAACAGTTGTTTATATAACTATTGCCAATAAAAACACTAAACAAATGACTACAAAGCAAAAAATATTGAAAGCATTTTATCCTATAATTATGTGGGCAGGCAAGTCAAAGAAAGAGGCAGTTTATAACAGCAATCAAATTAAGCCATTGGTGGATTTTTACTCTTTTAAAATCGAATTGAATGATGGAAATATTTTAGATATGTCAACATTGAAAGGGAAAAAAGTCATATTGGTTAATACTGCTTCTGATTGTGGCTTTACCGCACAATACGAAAACCTGGAAAAACTCTATCAACAAAAAAAGGAAAGAATTATTATCATAGGATTCCCGGCAAACGATTTTGCTCAACAAGAAAAAAAGAAAGACATTGAAATAGCACAATTTTGTAAGAAAAATTATGGTGTTCAATTTCCTTTGGCAAAAAAAGGAGTTGTTATAAAAAATAAAAACCAGCAAGAAATTTATAAATGGCTTACAGATAAAAGCCTTAATGGCTGGAATGAAAAAGCGCCATCCTGGAATTTTTGCAAATATATAATTGATGAAAACGGAGTACTCGTTTGTTTTCTTCCATCTGCAACAGATCCATTAGGAAAAGAAATGAAAAATGCGTTGGGGCTAAATTAAAATTATCATCAGAAAATGCTGATTTTACAAAGGGCACTTCTGATGATAATCGATGATTTCAATCGGAGTATGCTGAAACTGATAGTCTTTATAATGAACACTTATTTGATCCAACACCTCACTGATGGCTTCCGGAGAGGTTAGTGTCACAAGTTTATATCGGAATTCTTTTATGCCCGGCAATCCTTTTAAATAGTTGGTATAATG
>CANFOP010000148.1 GCA_947448685.1 Chitinophagaceae bacterium
ACGAAAACCATCTTTCCAACCAATCTTCTTGCCTTCTTCATAAGTTCGTCCATAATAAGAAATACCCACTTCGTAAATTCTTATTTTACTTATTCTTGAAACTTTAGCTGTGACTTCCGGCTCAAAACCGAATCTGTTTTCATTTAGTTTTATCCCCTGGATAATATCTGTTCTGAAAAGCTTGTAACAAGTTTCCATATCCGTAAGATTCAGGTTGGTAAACATATTGGAAAGCAGCGTTAAAAAACGGTTTCCTATTGTGTGCCAAAAGAAAAGAATTCGATGAGGGTTCCCCCCCATGAATCTTGATCCATATACCACATCTGCAAATCCTGAAATAACAGGTTTTAACAGATCATTGTATTCATTTGGGTCATATTCCAGGTCAGCATCCTGGATAATTAAAAATTCTCCTGTAGCTTTTGAAATGCCGGTATGCAAAGCTGCTCCTTTACCTTTGTTTATTTCATGTTTGAAATACTGAATATTTAAATCTTTATTGTTATCTATGTAACGATAAATAGACTCTTCCGTATCATCTTTTGATGCGTCATTGATAATAATAACTTCCTTTTCGATATTATTAATGAGATCAACTTTTTTAAGTTTATCAAGAATCAGATGAATTGTTGGACCTTCATTATATGCAGGAATGATGATGGAAAGCTTTTTCATAAAATTGGAATATTATTTTATTAAGCAGAACCTCTTTTAAATTAAATATTTAAACGTTTCAACGATTAAATATAATAAATATCATTAAAAGTATGAAATTGCTTTAATCCCAAAATATGACGATATAATAAAATAAATAGTATAACTTAATTAATTATTCAATATATCTATAACAGTTCCAAATAAAACCTCAGTTCCAAGTGCAATGTCTTCCATTGAGGAATACTCTAGTGGGTTATGACTGATGCCATCTTTACATCTCACAAATATCATTCCATAGTCGCAGGCATAAGAAAGTGCGAGTGCATCATGAAATGGACCACTCATCAATTCAGGTGCATCCAATCTCAGTTTTTCACAGTTATTTTTAATAATCGATTTAATCCAATCTGCACAATACCTCGGCTCACTATTTGTATCTTCTTTTATGGAATAAGTAAGCCCATTCTTTTTAGTAATCTCTTCAATTTTTTCCATTAACTGACGTTCATACAAATGCCTTCTTTCCATATCAATATCTCTCAAATCTATTGTAAACTCAACTTCTTCGGCAATGATATTTCTACTGGCCGGAAAAACATTTATCGTAGCAACTGTACCAACTGTTGGATTTTCTTTTTCTTGTGTAGCAATTTGATTCAAAGCCACAATAATTTCAGCTGCGCCCAATAAAGCATCTTTTCTTAACGGCATCGGAACTGAGCCTGTGTGGCCAGCTTGTCCTTTAAGCTTCACCGTTAGCCATAATGGACCGGATATGCCAGTAACTATACCAATGGGCTTTTGGGCAATATCCAATACAGGCCCTTGTTCAATATGCAGTTCGAGAAAACAATAAATACTGTCTTTTGCATATTCTGATTCTTTAAATTTTGTTATATCACAACCGAATTCTTTAAGCGCCTGTTCTCGTGTTATGCCATCTTTATCTTTTCGGTTCAACTCGCCTTCTTCCAGCTTTCCCAACATCCCTCTGGACCCAAATAGTCCCTTATTGAACCGCCATCCTTCTTCATCTGCAAATGAAATAATTTCAATTGGTCTTTGAGGAACAATTCCATTTTCTTTCATGGTCATCAATACTTCAATTGCACACAACACACCTGCTACTCCATCAAATCGACCACCATAAGGTTGCGAATCCAAATGAGAGCCCATCATCAAAACTGGCAATTGATTGTTGCTTCCTTCCAAACGACCAATAAGATTTCCGAAATTATCTACTTTGGTAGACATGCCTGCCTGCTTCATCCATGTTGCAGCCAACTCGAAGGCTTTTTTTTCTTCCTTACTATGGGCGGGGCGGCAAGTACCGGTTTCCCCTATTTTTCCGATCAAACTCATGGCTTCAAAATGCTGTTGAAGCCTTGCTGCGTTTATTTTCACTTTACAATTAATTTAAAAATCAATGATCATTTAAAGGCAACCCTCTTTTTTGATACTCTTTCCAGTTTACATATTCGGGAGATACACGATGTTCCACCATGGTGATGCAATCAGCAACCGGACAAACCAATTGACATAAGTTACAACCCACACATTCCTCTTCCTTGATGGTGTATGTGTTATAAGGTTTTCCAAATTCAAGATTGATGGACTGATGAGATGTGTCTTCGCAAGCAATGTAACACAACCCACAGTGAATACATTTATCTTGATTGATGTTCGCTACATGATGATAATTGATATCCAATTCTTCCCAATGAATGATGTTGTTTAAAGACTTACCAATAAAATCATTCAATGTATTGAATCCTTTTTCATCCATCCAATTGTTCAACCCTTCACACATATCTTCCACAATCCTGAATCCATGTTTCATTGCTGCGGTACAAACCTGTACATTACTGGCTCCAAGTAACATAAATTCCACTGCATCTTTCCATGTGCTTACTCCACCAATTCCTGAGATGGGAACTTTGTTTGTGATCTCATTTTGTGCAATAGTGGTCAACATTTTCAATGCAATGGGTTTTACTGCTGGTCCACAATAACCACCGAAAACACTTTTTCCTCCTACATAAGGATTTGGAACCAATGTATCCAAGTCGACACCTGTAACAGATTGAATGGTATTGATCAAAGATAATCCATGGGTGCCTGCTTCCACAACAGCGCGTCCTGTTGGAACAACAGAATGAACATTGGGTGTTAATTTGGTGATTACCGGAATGGTTGCTTTTTCCATAACCCATTCAACCACCATTTTAGCTATCTCTGGATCTTGACCAACAGCCGCCCCCATGCCTCTTTCGGTCATACCATGCGGGCAACCGAAATTCAATTCAAACCCATGAGCACCGGTATCTTCAACTTTCTTTATCAACTCGTGCCAGCTTTCTCTGTTATTATCAGCCATTAATGAAACTACCATAGCTCTGTCAGGAAACAACTTGATACATTCTGTAATTTCTTTAAGATTGATATCTAAAGGTCGATCACTGATGAGTTCAATATTGTTCAATCCCATCACTTTATGACCTCCATAATTCACAGCAGAATATCTGGAAGAAACATTTTTCACCTGAGAACCCAATGTTTTCCAAACAACCCCTCCCCAACCGGCTTCAAATGCTCTCAACACGTTTATCTTTTTATCAGTAGGAGGTGCACTTGCCAACCAAAATGGATTGGGTGATTTAATACCCAAGAAATTTGAACTTATATCTGCCATACCGTATTATTTTGAATTTTAAATTTTGAATTTTTATTTATTTGAAGATTATTTTTTAGTTTATAAAATTGAATTCTGGGAAGTCTTAACAATTTTGGTTATAATATTTATAATGTGTTCGACTTTCTCTAAGCATTTGCCACAATCAATATCAACTAATTTACTTTTATCTAACAACCTTAACCAATACCTTGTTTCTCTTGCCTCTTTAGAGGCTATAGCCATTTTAGAAATAAAATCTTTTCTAGATTGAGCCGCAATAGCTTCTTCTACGTTTGCGCCAATACTTGTTCCAGATTTTAATAATTGTTTAGAAATTACAAATTCTTTGGCATTCAGTAAAACTTTATATAACTCAATAATTTCTAATGAAAAACTAAAAGACAATTCCAATACTTTGTTATCTGTCTTCATTTATAATTTAATATTTAAAATAACCTAAAATAGCCCTTGCACCATCTTTTCCGGCCTGAACAGCATCAACAACCTCTTTACCTCCATTCACACAATCTCCTCCTGCAAACACTCCTTGGATGTTTGTGAATGAATTATTAATTTCAATTTTTCCATGATTGTTTTTTAGTTGATTTTTCTCCACCAATTCTATGAATGGTGTTTGACCGGCTGCTTTTATTAACATGTCAATTTCAATCGTAAAAGTTTCTCCGGTGGAAACTGGAGATCTTCTTCCTCCTGAATCGGGCTCTCCTAATTT
Organism: Chitinophagaceae bacterium; assembly: GCA_947448685.1. Lineage (GTDB taxonomy): Bacteria > Bacteroidota > Bacteroidia > Chitinophagales > Chitinophagaceae > Ferruginibacter. The sequence goes on from CANFOP010000148.1 coordinate 4,065, forward strand.
CATTTTCTCTGCAACCAAAGCAGTTACTTTACCATCTTTGCCTACAACTTCTTTTGGAGCGGCCAACCATATGATTTTACAACCATCCAACTTGGCAATGTTCAACTCCACTTCAGTACAAGGCATTTCCTCCTGAGTTCGTCTATACAACATCGTTACCTCCGAAGCACCGAGTCGCTTTGCTTGTGTTGCAGCATCAATTGCCGTCATACCCATTCCAATAACAACTACTTTATCTCCTACCTTAACTTTATCAAGACCATTGTCTCGTATGTCATAAATAAAATTGATAGCATCCACTACTCCTTCCAGGTTTTCTCCCGGAATTCCCAATTGTCTTGCCAATCCAACGCCAATGGCCAAATAAACAGCATCATAATTTTTTTGCAAATACTCCAACTGAATATTTCTACCCAACTCTTGTTCATATTTGATAGTGATTCCCCCGATAGATAAAATATAATCCACCTCGTCTTCACAGAACTCAGGAGTAACCTTGTAAGCAGCTATACCATAAGTCATCAACCCACCTCCTTTTTTTTCTTTCTCATAAATGGTTACATCTACTCCTTCGCGTGACAACATGTGTGCGCAACTTAATCCTGCCGGACCGGCACCGATAATGGCTGCTTTTTTTCCG
>CANFOP010000149.1 GCA_947448685.1 Chitinophagaceae bacterium
GGGTTAAATCCAATTTATACCAGCAACGAACATTACGAAATAATTCATGCAACCATGGACAGTGCTGTTAATCTGGAAAAAAAGGGATACAAAGTAATTTTCTATGGATTTCATTCGCATCTGTTTGGTTTTTTAAGACCTGCCCCCAGAGAAAAGTATAGTTTTTACCAGCCTTTTGATAAAACAGAAGAAATGAATTGTATAATCAAAAGATACGGCAATCATAAAATTGCGCTAATATTAATGATCCAAAATAATCCAAAAGACAATGTAACTGAAGTTGAAAAATTACTTATTGAAAATGGATTTAACGTAATTATTCAAAGTCATTTTAAAATTTATACCAACTAAACAATAAAAATGCTGTCATCCAATATAAAAGTCAATCAATTCAAAAACAAATTAATTTCAAAAAATTATTGGTTGTTAATTTTATTTTCTATCATTTATTTTTTTGGAGGCGCTTTATTTGGATTGGATTTTACTGATGGTTTTTTTCATATCAACGAAGCAACACAGGTAACGGGTAATTTGCCTTTTGAAACAATTCTTACCAGTCATTTGTTAAAATTGGTTTACGGAATGATTGGTAAAAACTTATTTTATTACCGCCTCATCAATTCATTGTTGTTTTCAGTCAGTTTTTTGTTGATGTATCTATTAATAAGAAATAAAACACAAGTATTTTTTTCAACTTTTTTATTGTGCTGTTTTTTCATAATCGCCACACCGATGAATTTCAACATTCTTGGGTTTGACAGTTTTTCTGTTTTATTTATAACATTGACTATTAGTTTTACATTAAAATATTCGCTTGATAACTTCAAGAACATTATTCTATTGTCGATATTAATTGCTTCAAGCATTTTAATTCGACTTCCCAACGCTGTATTTTTACCAATTTTATTTTTCTACTTTTTATACCTCAAACAACAAGGCCATTGGACGAACAAAAAATTATTTATCAATTATTCGTTTTTATGGCTATTTACAACTGCTTTTTATTTTACTTATCTTTTATTGACTTATCATAGTTTTCAAAACATTTTCAGTTCATTTGCATCTAATGAAAGACACAGCATTTTTCACCTGATTCGGCACTACTATCTGGACTTACCGGGATTATTGTATAATTCAATAGTGTTTTTGATTTTATTTCTGATTGTTTTTTTTCAAAAAAGGCATTATATCATTCCTACTGTGATAGTTTTTTTAAGTATTTTTTATTACTTATTCAAAAACACTTATCATGTTTACCATTGGAGTTATTCAATCATGATATTTGGAAGTATGACATCGTTGTTATTAATTCATACTTTCAAAAACAGAAAACTACATACCAGATTAATCTATATTTATCTCTCTACACTGACAATATGTATCGGATCCAATACAGGTTTTTTAAAAATGGGATTGCTTTGTCCGATTGCCATGCTTTTTTTTAGTGAGATCACAAATGAAATCAACCGAAGATATATAATATACATGTTGATTGGATTTACTGTCTATGGAATTTTTGAACAGCGTTATTACGTTTTTGAAGATAGCCATTTAAGTGCATTGCAATACAAAATTCAAACAAAAGGACTAAGTCCTATTAGAACCAGTAAAAGCCATTATGATTTTATTAATATTGTCTCCCAAAAAACCGATGAATTGAATAACCAGGGCTACAAAGTTGTTTATTACGGTAAAATATCCCATTTGTTTAACTTTTTAAATCCTGCTCCCAGGAAGATGTATTCATTTGATCAGGATACAAAAAAAACGGATGAAATCAATGAAATCATCTCTCAATACAAATCAAATAAACTTGCATTAATCATTACCTACGAATCGGAACCTGGGTATCAGAAATGGTTTAAAAACACAATTGTAGAAAAAGAAATAGTTAAGCAAGGTTTTAAATTGAGTGCAGACACATCGATAACATTGTATTTGCGAGAGGCTATTAAATAAAAAAGTAATGGTAAAACCATTACTTTTTTATTGTTTTTTGTGGGAGCACACGGGCTCGAACCGCGGACCCTCTGCTTGTAAGGCAGATGCTCTAAACCAACTGAGCTATGCTCCCTTCAGTTAAGGGACTGCAAATATAATGCATTATTTAATTCTGCAAAATTTTTTCGGTAGATTATATTTTTATTTTCTAATCAATATAAACGGACTTTTTTATCAATTTGCTATAATTTTACAATTGTCTATGTTTTACAATAACGCTACGAACCCATTTGTCTCAGAAGATTCCAATACAGCCATACTTGAGGATAAAGACTCTTCTTTTCAATTGATTGTATGGAATGACGATGTAAACACTTTCGATTGGGTGATTGAAACACTTGTTCAAATCTGCGGTCATACAACGGAACAAGCCGAACAATGCGCAATACTGATCCATTATAAAGGAAAATGCGCGGTTAAAAAAGGAGCCTTTAATAAATTAAAGCCTCAATGCGAAGCCATTATTGATCGAAATATCAATGCAACCATAGAAGATATTTCCTGATAATTTCGATCCTGTTCATTTTAATTACTCTTATCTTTTATTATACAATAATCGCTTTCGTTTTGTAACTTCGCTAGCCTACAAACTCTATATATTTAATGGAACTGTCTAAAAATTTTGAGCCCAAAAGTATCGATGATAAATGGTATAGTCATTGGTTGAATAAATCGTATTTTAAAAGTACACCAGATGAACGCGTACCCTATACAATAGTTATGCCTCCTCCGAATGTGACTGGTGTATTGCATATGGGACATTGCCTAAATAACACCATCCAGGACATTTTGATAAGAAGGGCAAGAATGCTTGGATATAATACTTGTTGGGTTCCGGGAACTGACCATGCGTCAATTGCTACGGAAGCAAAAGTGGTAGCCATGCTTAGAGAAAGAGGCATCACCAAATCATCGCTAAGCAGAGATGAATTTTTATCATACGCATGGGAATGGAAAGAAAAATATGGAGGCATCATTTTACAACAATTGAAAAAACTGGGATGCAGCCTCGATTGGGATCGTACTTCATTCACCATGGATAAAGAATATTATGATTCTGTTATCAAAGTGTTTGTAGACCTCTATCAAAAAGGCGTTATTTACAGAGGTAAAAGAATGATCAACTGGGATGTAAAAGCGCTTACCGCATTAAGCGATGAAGAAGTAATTCGTAAAGAAACAAAACAGAAATTATATCACCTTAAATACGCTGTTGAAGGAAGCGATACGCCTATTGTCGTTGCTACTGTAAGACCTGAAACAATTATGGGAGATAGTGCAATCTGTGTACATCCTGACGATGAACGCTATAAAAACTTACATGGTAAATTCGCCTTCGTTCCTTTAATTAACAGAAGAATCCCCATCATTACAGACGAATATGTAACAATGGAATTCGGAACAGGTGCTTTGAAAGTCACTCCTGCACATGACGTTAACGACTATGCGCTGGGAGAAAAGCATCAATTGGAAGTTATTGATGTATTTAATGATAACGGAACATTAAGCGAAGCCGCTCAAATCTATGTTGGCATGGAAAGATTTGAAGTTAGAAAAAAAATCGCAGTTGAGCTCGAAGAAAAAGGCTACTTGTTAAAAACAGAAGAATATACCAGTGAGGTTGGATATAGTGAAAGAACAGATGTGGTTGTAGAACCACGTTTAAGTCTTCAATGGTGGCTAAGTATGAAAGATATAGCTACCCCCGCATTAAAAACAGTCATGGAAGAAGAAATCAAATTCTATCCTCCAAAATTTAAAAATGTATACCGTCACTGGATGGAAAACATCAAAGACTGGTGCATCAGTCGACAGCTGTGGTGGGGGCATCGGATACCAGCTTGGTATGACAGTGAGGGAAGATTTGTAGTTGCTGCAAATGAAACAGATGCTAAAAAATTATTTGATTCACAATACGGAATTTCTAACGCAACACTAAAACAAGATGAAGATTGTTTAGATACCTGGTTCAGCAGTTGGTTATGGCCTTTTGAGGTATTCAAGGGTTTAAGTAACCCCAATAATTCCGAAGTAAACTACTACTACCCTACCAATACGCTGGTTACGGCACCTGATATCATTTTCTTTTGGGTAGCACGCATGATCATGGCAGGTTTGGAATACAAAAAGGAAATTCCTTTTAAAGAGGTTTATTTTACTGGAACCGTCAGAGATAAACTTGGCAGAAAAATGAGTAAAAGTTTAGGAAACTCGCCTGATTTATTGGGATTGATTGATCAATATGGTGCTGATGCAACCCGATTTGGTATTATGATTGCCTCTCCTGCCGGCAACGATATACTTTTTGATGATGCTGCCTTGGAACAGGGAAGGAACTTCAATAATAAGATCTGGAATGCCCTGAAATTGATTAAAATGTGGGAAGGGAGAAAATCAGATGATGAATTTAATGATCAACAATTTGCCATTCAATGGTTTGAAAACAGACTCTCAGAAGTAAGTTTGGAAGTAAATTCAATGATGGAGCAATTCCGCCTGAGTGAAGCATTGAAAACCATTTATTCCCTGATATGGGACGATTTCTGCAGTTGGTACCTGGAGTGGATTAAACCCGGATTTGAGCAACC
>CANFOP010000150.1 GCA_947448685.1 Chitinophagaceae bacterium
AATATTATTGATGGTAGGCAAAACATAAAACGTATCAGAAATTGCAGACCCTGCTGTATTTTGAATAGTCAAACCGCCTGCTGTAGCATCCCAAGGCACTTTAGCGGTAATGGTAGAATCATTTACTACATTTAAATTACTTGCTGATGTTGTAGAAAAAATTGAAGTAAAATCCACCTCGGTATTCCCGGTAATATCAAGGAAATTATACCCTTTGATGGTGACCATTGAGTCCACAGCAGCAGCAGAAGGCTGAATGGAAGTTATTCTTGGAGCAATAAATATTTTTAGATTGGAGGTAGTTGTTCCAAAAGGATTTTGAAGTGTTAATTTTCCACTGGTGTTCAATGAATCAATTATCATTTTAATTGAACTGCCTCCGGAAGTTACCCAGAATTCCTTAACTGCAGTTCCATTAATTTTAGCAGAGGTAACTCTGTTTAAAGCAGCCCCATATACTTCAACTGTATCACCTGGATATCCTCCCAAATAATCCCCCATACTTTCATTGATGTAAGGAGTAAAATGTATTGAATCGTTTGAAACAATGTCAAATTCATTAGAGGAATTGATGTATATTGAATCATCCAGATCTCCAAAAATAGCATCATCTACAAATAGTTTAACTTTTACAGTAGTATCATTCAATACATTGATCCAACTAAAATAATTATTGCCAACCCTTCCGTTAACAAAATAATTTAAAAAATATTTACCTTTTATGGTAATGGTATCTTTTGCTTTGCAAACAGAAGGAGTAAAGGATGTGAAAACAATATGAAAATAAAAAGTGTCAATAGAAGCCATTGTCCCTCCTGATGTTTTTATTGAAATAACACCCTTAAGATTCTTTGTTGAAGGAACCGCCTTTATTAAAGCATCATCAATAATTTTAAAACTTTTCACTGTATCACTTCCTATCTTCACTGAGGAAGCACCCAAGAATCCTGTTCCTGATATATAAATGGTATCGCCGGCATTTCCAATCGATGGTGTGAAGTAATCTATCTTAGGCATTAATCGGAAACTATCTTTACTGCTAGCTGTACCTGCAGTTGTTGTTACGGATACTTTTCCCAATTTATTATTTTCATTAACTTTTGCTTTTAGTATCGTATCTCCAATATTAATATATCCATCTACAAGAGTTGTTCCGACTTTTACCGAAGTAACGGGAGAAAAAGCAGACCCTGAAATAATTATTGAGTCACCTACATTTCCATAAAGTGGTGAAATACTGTTTACCCTTGGCTTTACAGAAATAGAACTAGCAAATGTTCCTGATCCGCTTGGAGTAGTAACAGTAACCAAACCAGTTGTGTTATTGGAAGCAACGACTACGGTCAATTGAGTCGCTGTGTTTGATCCGATACTTTTAACAGATCTATTGTTGATAATAACATCCGTTGCACCTGTTAAATTATATCCCTTTATATAAATGGTTTGTCCAGCTGAATCTATGGAAGTAATAGCAGTACCAACAATGTTTGTAATACTGGTAATGGATGGAATAACCTTTAAACTATCAGCAGTCGTAACAGTATCAATTGTGGTTGTTCCCGTTATGGTTGTATAAACACTTATATTGCCAGTGGTATTTAACCCTATTGATGATATTTGAAATTTTAAAGTGCTGTCATTATAGTATTTAACACCTCCGGAATTAACATTATTAATTAAAACTTTTGAAGTAGAAATAAAATTACGCCCGTAAACAGTTATAGAATCTCCGGCTTTGCCACTGGTGGGGGAAAAAGATTTAATGCTGGGAGTAATAGTATAATTTGAACTTCCGGTTGTATCTCCTGCATAGGCACTGATTGAAATCTTACCCGTTTTAAAACTGGAATCAATCGTCGCAGTAATTGAAGTTGTATCGTTGACCGTATAGCCCAAAACATCTTTACCGCTTAATTTTACAGAATTAACTTTGTAAAAATTCTTACCGGAAATAACGAAAGTATTTGAATTGATATTGTTGGCAGGTGATGTTCCGGAAACAATGGGCTTAATAAAAAAAGTATCCGCACTATTTCCTGTTCCGGCAGGAGCAGTCACTGAAATATTTCCGGTAGTATTGGTATTCACAGATGCAACGGAAGCAACAATAGAATCTCCACTAGATGAAACTGATACAAGATTTAATGAACTTCCTCCGTTGTTTATTTTAACAGCAGTAGCACCGTTAAAATTCTTACCATAAATTACTACTCTGGTACCGGTTGTTCCAAAATTTGGACTAAAGGAAGTAATCACCGGTGTCAGTGAATAGTTTGCACTACTGGTAGATGAACCACCCTTAGTTGTTATTGTAAATTTCCCAGCCGTGTTTTGCGAAGATAAAACAGCCTTGATGGTATCATAACTTATCACTTTAAAATAAGCAACATCAATGCCATTTATTTTAACTGAAGAGGCTGAGTAAAAATGCTTGCCGTAGATTTTGATAGTATCTCCCACATTTCCGTATGTTGGAGTAAAATTGGTGATGGTAGGCGTTACAAAAAAACTATCTGTGCTGTTTCCTGTGCCTGCAGGTGAGGTTACACTTAATACTCCACTAGTATAGGCTGATGTGGTTCCACTTGCAATTTTTGCACTAATTGAATCACCACCATAATTAATAACTGAGGTCATGGTGACGCCATTCATTTTGACACCTGTAATTATTCCTGACGATGTAGTAATCCCATTAAAATTCTTGCCATAAATCATCATTGAAGTACCTAAAGGCCCGTTCGCAGGACTAAAAGATGTTATCACCGGCTTTATAGAAAAAGTTGAAGCACTTGCAGCTGATGTTCCTCCTTTTGTAGTTACCGTAAATTTTCCTGCAGTGTTTAATGATGAAACCACTGCTTTTAAAGTCGTGTTGTTCACAACATAAAAACTGTCTACCTCAACACTATCTAACTTAACAGAAGAAGCAGACAAGAAGTTGGTTCCTGTTATAGTAATGGTTGTATCGGCTGCACCAAATGTTGGAGTAAAGGAGGTTATAGCAGGCGTAATATAAAAACTGTCAGCACTGGTTCCGGTTCCTATTGATGTTGTTACAGAAATTTTTCCGGATGTGTTAGTAGAAGCAATTACTGCGCGAATACTGTCATCAGTAATCACATTAAAGTATTGAACATTTCCAGTGCTCAACTTGACAAAAGTTGCACCTGTGAAATTTGAACCTTTTAAACTGATGGTATCCAATGCTTTTGCGTAGGTTGGATTGACAGACTGAATATAAGGAATGAGGGAATAGTTAGTGGCGCTAGTGGCAGTTCCTCCTTTAGTTGTAACCGTAATTAATCCGGAAGTATTTGAAGAAGAGGCAGTTGCCGAAATACTTGTATTACTTACAACATTGAAAGTGGAAACATCCACTCCATTTATTTTAACAGCAGATGCTGAAACAAAATTCGTTCCCGTAATGGTGAAAGTATTTGACGAAATATTATTAGCAGGATTAAAAGAGAGAATATTCGGAGCAACATAAAAACTGTCAGCACCAACAACTGTTCCGGCCGGTGTGGTAACAGAAATTAATCCACTTGTGTTTGTTCCTGATACAAAAGCTACAATAGAATCATTGGTGTAAGTAATGGTCGACATTGTCACACCATTCATATTTACAGCAGTTCCTCCAATAAAGTTCTTTCCAAAAATGACCACTCTCGATCCTGATGGTCCAAAAAGTGAACTGATAGAGGTTATGCTTGGCGTTAAAAAGTATCTGGAACTGCTGGTGCCTGTGCCACCTGATGTTGTTACAGAAATAAACCCACTTGAATTGGAATTTTTAGGAACTGCTTGAATCAATGTATCACCAGACACAGCGAAACTTTTAACTGTATCACCATTTAATCTGACTTCAAAAGTACCAGTAAATCCTGTACCTTTTATTTTGATGGTGTCTACATAACTTCCAAAATCTGGTGAAAAAGAAATAATCTGTGGTAGTGCAGTTTCATGATATTTTTTAGGCGACGATAAGAAATCAGGATGTTTTTTTGAATGCCTGTCTGAAAAATCAATCAATCCAGCATGAGCTTCATTATTGATAAACAAAAAAATTAACGCACACAAAAAAGATAGCGTACATTCAAAAAAACGTTTACTCATAATCGTTAGCTTAAAAAAAGATGATTTATTTTAGTAAAAAAAACAAACAATTTCTATCCCAAAAATTATACAACAATCTTTAGGAAATAGAAAATGCTGCTAAATTTATAAATTATTTGTTAATTTTTTGGAAAAAAAGCAAGAAAAAGCAAAAAAAAATCAAATCAAAATTTAGTAGTATATTTACTATTATATATTATATTAAATTGTATTTTGCAAATGCCTTGTATAGACTATAGTAGCAAATCTACAATGACCATCGCAGTAACTGATTCCAGCACTGGAGGTATTCGCAATGCAATGCATAAATCATGTCTGCCTTTTACCGAAAAAGACTCGACCATATTATTTTCAACATTTAATGATTGCTGATTTTTTGGGG
>CANFOP010000151.1 GCA_947448685.1 Chitinophagaceae bacterium
ACATTGCCACACATTGCGGCACTAGTAGGAAGGTTACCGCCAATAGCCGTAAAATTGAAAGGAGTCAATGCAAAAACAAACCCTTCCAAAGGACGATATTCCATACGGTTATACATTCCTGCTCCGCTGATGGGTTGTTGACGATAAATATCACTTAAAAAATGAACATTAAATCTCAGAAAATCGATCAATTCACAAGCTGCATCCAATTCAGCCTGAATAACATTTTTGCTTTGCCCAAGCATGGTTGCACCGTTAATATAAGGACGATATTTTGTAGACAATAAATCCGCAGCCTTTAAAAAAATATTGGCACGATTCTCCCAGCTCATGTTGGCCCATTTATCTTTGACTTTCAAAGCGGCGTTAATGGCTTTAGTAACATGCTTTGCATCTCCGACATGGAAGTGTCCAAGCAAATGCTTGCGCTCATGTGGTGGACGCATATCTATTTTATTTCCTGTTCTCACCTCCTCACTACCAATGTACATGGGGACATCCAGTTTTTCACTTTTTAATTCTTTCAATGCTTTTTTGAGAGCGTTTCTTTCATTACTTCCTGGTGCATAATTCAAAACCGGCTCATTGGCAGGTTGTGGATAGTAAAAGTCTCCGTATTGCATAATTTTAATGATTTTAGGATGTAAAGTTGGATAACAAGTTGTTTGATGAAAATCAAAAATACTTGATATTGATTGATAATTTAGTGAAACAAACCTACGATTTTATTACAAAATTTGTTCAAAATAGGACTATTAAAATCTGTGCAGGTTTGAAAGTTAATTTTATGATCAAATTATGTAACCGATTCTTTTTCACTCATCAGATAAGCTTTGATGAATCCATCAATTTCACCATCCATCACAGGTCCTACATTACCAACTTCAAAGTCTGTTCGGTGATCTTTGATCATTTTATAAGGATGAAAAACATAAGAACGTATTTGAGACCCCCATTCGATTTTCTTTTTGGTTGCATTTTTTGAATCAATGGCTTCCTGACGCTTGCGCATTTCCTCCTCATATAATCTGCTCTTCAGCATCGACATGGCTTTTTCTCTGTTTTCGCCCTGAGTTCTTGCCTGTTGACATTCTATAATTATTCCGGAAGGCTTGTGCGTCAATCGAACTGCGGTTTCAACTTTGTTTACATTTTGGCCTCCACTACCTCCACTTCTGAAAAATGCCCACTCTACATCAGCGGGATTTACTTCAATTTCAATACTGTCATCAATTAACGGATATACATATACGCTAGCGAATGACGTGTGCCTTCGAGCATTACTATCGAATGGTGAAATCCGAACCAATCGATGTACTCCACTTTCTGCTTTTAAAAAGCCAAATGCGAAGGGGCCGTCAAACTGAAAGGTGCAAGTTTTAATTCCTGCCCCATCTCCCCATTGCCAGTCCAATTCTGAAACAGACCATCCTTGCTTTTCACCGTACATACGATACATGCGTGCCAACATTTCAGCCCAATCCTGACTTTCCGTACCACCTGCGCCACTATTGATTTGCAGTACTGCAGGTAATGAATCTGCAGGATCATTGAGGGTACTTTTAAACTCTGCTTCCTCTATCGACTGGTTGGCATTTTCAAATGCTAACTTAACTTCATCTTCAGCAGCTTCTCCTTCTTTCCAAAAATCAAATAATACAGCGAAATCCTCTACAAGTGTTTGAACATCGTAGAACATTTTAGTCCAGTATTCGTTGATTTTTATTTCTTTGAGAATGGAAGTTGCACGGGAATTGTCATCCCAAAAACCAGGTGAAAGTGAAAGTTGTCTGTCGTTATTTATTTTTGCTTCTCTGTTAGCGACGTCAAAGAAACCTCCTCAAGACCAACACACGGTCTCTCATAATCTTTAATTGCTCTATTGTCATGTAGCAAATATACTTTATTGTACGTTATTTAAAAAACAAATTCGATTCAACAATATATTTATCATCTTATGATGATTTAATTGAGTTTTACTTTTTGTTACCTTCGCAGACTATGTATAAATCAAAGATTAAAGTAATTGCATTTGATGCAGATGACACGCTTTGGATCAACGAACCATATTTTCAGGAAATAGAAAATAAATTTTGTACGCTATTGGAAGGTTACGCCACGCACCATACCATTTCACAGGAATTGCTGAAAACTGAAATTAAAAATCTGGAGATGTATGGCTATGGAGTAAAAGGTTATACATTAAGCATGATAGAAACCGCCTTAAGAATATCAAACAATTCCATCAACGTCGCTGTAATTGAAAAAGCAATTGAATATGGTAAAGAAATATTATCAAAACCAATTGAACTTATTGAAGGAATTGAAGAAGCCTTGATGGCATTACATGGAAAATACAGACTTGTTGTAGCCACTAAAGGAGATTTATTGGATCAGGAAAATAAATTGAAAAAATCGGGATTGGAAAAATACTTCCACCATATTGAGGTGATGAGTGAAAAAAACGAATCAGAATACAAGAAACTAATCAAACATCTGGACATCAATCCAAATGAATTTTTAATGATTGGAAACTCACTGAAATCGGATGTGTTACCTGTTTTAGCAATTGGTGGACATGCAGCTCATGTTCCGTTTCATACCACATGGGCTCATGAAAAAATTGATTATCAGGTTGTTCATGACAACCTAGAAAAGTTCAATAAGATTATCGATATGCTGATACATTTTTAGTTTTAGTTCATACTCATTTATTTGTATCCTTTCTCAAAGCCTTGTCTAAAGAGGGTTTACCTGCCCCCTGTATTAAAAAAAATATCAACAATAAAAGTAGTATCACGGAAAACATTACATTGGATTCTCCTTCATAAATGCCATGTTTAGATTGAACAAATATGATTGCTCCAATAATAATTGGGATTTGAACCAACGCTGCAATTCTGGTAAAAAGTCCAATTATTATAAAAACACCCCCCAGTATGTTTAGCCAAGGAATCAATGTTTGCATCCACAAATAATTCCTTAAAATCAAAGACTCAGAAAAAACATTCCTTATCAGTGAATTATTTTGAACAAATTGTATTCCTTTTACCAATAATGAAATGCCTAATGCCACTCTTAGAATAATAAATATTCCTGACTTTTTTTTCTGATCAATAATATTTAAATGTTGAGAAATTTTCATAATGAGATAATTTAAGAGGTTGAAAATAATTTCAATCGCTTGAATCAAATATGACAATAATCATCATTTTATATTAATAACAAAAGACCCGCTCATGATGAAGCGGGCCTTTGTTAGGTATAAATAATCTTGTATGTATTTAATCAATATTTAAGCACTTTGTTTGTTTTAATCTTGTCTCTTTGCTTTAATTCTATGAAATACATGCCTGGCTTCAAATCGGAGCCAATGAAATTTTGCTCATTTGGCTTTATAATCATTGATTTGAGTAATCGTCCCTGAATATCTACAATCTTAATGGAAACATTACTTTTATCAGAACTCATTACATTAAGATTGAAAAAATTGTTAGTTGGATTGGGAAATAATGAAACATTCATTTCTTCAGATAAATTAGCATTTTCGTTGGTAACCTTTCCAATAAGAGGTGTGCACTGTATTAAATTAAGTTTCAAAGATTTTGAAGGTCCTGAACCACAGGCATTTAATGAATTAACTTTTATGGAATCTGTAATATCAGATGCCTGTGTAGAAGGAAAAATTACTCTAACAACATTTCCAGTACCTCCTGAATCAATTTGAACAGAAGCATCTGATGACATAATTGACCAATTATAAGAAGTAGCACCAGTAACTGCTGTTGCCGTAAACCTGTAAATTCTGGCACCACAAACATCACTTACTAAAGTTGAAGTAATTGCAGAAGTCGCAGTAGTCGGTGCTGCAGTACTAATTGTTCCAATCACTGCAGTCCTTAAATTTGAAACACAACCTGTTAAGATATTTCTTGATGCTACATAAAATGTTTTGGTTGTTGAAATAGAAGTATCTAAGGTCAACAGATTTGTTTTAAATGGAGCGGTGGTTCCGGTTGATGCTGAATACCAATCAATCACCTGAGTTTCTGGGTAAGAAGGTAATGCACTTGGTCTCACCAATCCAGCCCCACACCTTGAATCACTAACTGCTATTGGTGCAGAAGGTTTTTCATTTATAGTCGCAATAACAACTGTTCGCGATGCTGAAACACAACTTCCTAATGCAGTGCTGTTTTTTGCTTCTACGTAATAAGTTGTGGTTGTTATTATACTTGGAGTGGTAAAACTTGCAGAGGTACTTAAGGCAGTACCTCCCGAAGAAACATTGTACCACGCAACACTTCCACTTACTGGTGGTGTGGCGGTTAATATCACAGTTCCTGTACTGCATCTTGCATTATCATTGGCAACAGGAGCAGCCGGAACCTGATTAATGGAAGCCGTAATTCTTTTTAAAGCTGACGAATAGCAACCGGACGTACTTTTTGAAGCAAGCCAGTATAAAGT
>CANFOP010000152.1 GCA_947448685.1 Chitinophagaceae bacterium
AAGAGATCTTTTGAAAAAATAACTTTTTAATTATGCATAAAATATTTTTCATTGCATTTGCTCTGTTATTATCCGGTACTACCTATAGTCAAGACTCAACAGTCATTAACCTGAAAAACAGTACAGAAAATATCATAAAAAAAGAAGTAAATGATACTTGCATGGTCAACTGGAAGAAAGGAGGAACTTTCAATCTGAATTTGAATCAGGGGTCATTAAACAACTGGTCTGCGGGTGGAGAAAAGTTTTCTTTTTCCATCAATGCAAGTTCCAACTTGTTTGCGTTTTACAAAAAAGAAAAAAAATCGTGGGACAACACAATAGACTTGGCCTACGGCATAGTACAAACAACCAGCCTGGGCAGAAGGAAATCGAATGACCGTATTGATTTGGTATCAAAATTCGGATATGCATTAAATAACAAACTAAATACTGCATTGTTGTTCAACGGAAGATCCCAGTTTTTCAATGGTTACTCATATCCCAAAACAAAAACAGGAACTGACACAATTATTCTTACATCAAAACCTCTGACCCCTTCTTATTTGCTGATTTCCCTTGGTCTTGATTACAAGCCAAAGGAAAATTTTTCTCTGATGCTCTCTCCCTTAACAGCTAGATGGGTGGTTGTTAGAGACAAATCTTTGGGCACATTTTACGGAATTGATCCCGGCGAATTGCTGAAATCTGAATGGGGTGCTTTTCTATCAGCAAATTACCGTGTAACCATAGGAAAGAACTTCCAGTATAAAACAAAAATGGACTTATTTTCCAATTACAAAAAACAACCAGAAAATGTTGATATATACTGGACAAACAATATTTCTGCAAGTATTACCAAACATATAAATTTTAGTTTTACACTTGATATGATTTATGATGACAATACAAAAAATGTAGATGCTGCCAAAGGGCCTGCAGCTCAATGGTTACAATTAATGGGGATAGGATTTTCTTTTGTATTCGGGAAAAACTAATTCTTTTATAGTTTAAAGAGATGTATGAAATATTTACCTTTGGGTTTCTTTATTTTATTTAAAATTCTTAACCATTGAGCAACAACCCATCATATCAGATTAAACTCGATCAATTTGAAGGTCCATTTGATTTATTGCTTTTTTTCATTGAAAGAGATGAACTGGATATTTATAATATTCCAATCACTAAAATCACGAATGACTTTCTTGACCACATCCATCAAACGGAAAAGTTGAACATTGAACTAAGCAGCGAGTTTATTCTTTTCATCAGCACATTAATGCGAATCAAAGCTAAAATGTTGCTCCCCAGAAAAGAACTAGATGCACAAGGAAATGAGATTGATCCCAGAATGGAGTTGGTGGATAAAATTCTTGAATACAAAAAGTTCAAAGAAGCCTCTATTAAAATGGCCGAGATGGAAGCGGTAAGAATGCTCATGCTAAAACGAGGCAACGTTTTAAGAGAATTAAATCAAATCGGTGAGGAAGCTGGAGAAGGCACTGAAATACAGGCAGTGACTATGTTTAAATTGATGAAGGCATTTGAAAAAGTGGTTCAGCGTTTACAACAAAAAAATAATAAACCAGTTCATACCGTTGTTCAGTACAATTATACAATGGAACAATGCAGGGATTATATGTTGGATTTATCCAAAACAGAAAAAACCTTGTCATTTGAAAAAATATTTGAAGTATGTGAGGACCGTATTCATGCTATTTTTATTTTTCTCAACATGCTGGAACTTGTTCAACAAAAATATCTTCAGATCATAACAGGTGAAGGAAGAAATAATTTCATCATTGAATACAATGAAAACAGAGAGGAGGAAGTTCACAATCCCCTTACACCTGAAGATTTCAGTCATTTGAACTAATTAAAATGCAAATAACCATTCAAAGAGCCAAAGAAAGAGGATCAACAGATTATGGCTGGTTAAAGCCTAACTATTACTTTAGTTTTTCGAATTACTACAATCCAGGTAATATCCATTTTGGAGCATTACGCGTATTGAATGACGATTTTATTATGGGTGGCGGCGCATTTCCTACTCACCCACATGATAATATGGAGATTGTCACTATTCCTCTTTCTGGTGCAATTGAACACAAAGACAATACAGGCGGCCATGGTATCATCAAAGCCGGCGATATCCAAATCATGAGTGCAGGATCTGGTATTCATCATTCCGAAGCGAACGCATCCGCAACAGATCCTTTGACTCTTTTCCAAATATGGGTATTTCCGAAAGTAAAGAACATTACTCCGAGATATGATCAACGAAGTTTTGAAACGATTGACAGAATTAACAAATGGCAAATAATCGTCTCTCCCAAAGAGGAAGACAATGCCTTGTGGATTAATCAAGATGCGCGATTTGCCCTTACTAAACTGGATGCAGGTAAATCTATTGAATACATCAATGGCTTTAAGAACAATGGAGTCTATTTAGTGGTCATTAACGGCACCATACTTATCAATGACAATACGCTTCATTCAAGAGATGCTGCGGGAATAAGTAATGCTGATCAATTTACAATCAACGCAACAACTGATGCAGAACTATTGGCAATTGAAGTACCTATGGTGTGGTAATTACATAATTAATTTTGTAAGCGAATTTTAGTAAGATAACTTCCAATCGTTTTTTTTACATCCGCTGAAATTCCATTATAGTTGTTGATAAGTATCGAAAACAATAATTTCTTATTTTTTTTGGTTAATAATATTCCACTGATGGAATAGATATTGCTCATAGAGCCCGTTTTTGCGTAGATGTAACCACTGTCGGCCAAAGAGTAATTCTTCAATGTGCCTTTGCCTGAAGTAGGCAATATGCTTTTCATTCGAGACTCTCCGAATTCATTGTCAATTTTTTTTAAAATATATATAAAATCATTGGGAGTAAATAAATTATACCTGCTTAACCCTGAACCATCTACCCATCTAGGCTTCTGAGGAATATCTTTACATTCTTTTGACAACAACAGAGCAATGATTTCTTCTTCATTCATACTCCCAATCACTTCATTGCAACACATCAACAATGTTTGTTCAGCAAAAAAATTATCGCTGTTATACATCATATACTTAAACATTGAATCACTGACTTGTGTTTTAATTTGTTTGAATGAATCAACCTTTTTTAATGCATTTTCAGGAATAGAGAATAGATTAAACTTTTTCTTTAAAAAAGAAATAGTTGTCTCTGATCCGTTTGTTTCAAATGGAATAATTTTTTTTATACCACTATCCTTTTTGCAAAATACAACGTTGTAAATATTCTCATTTTGAATGCTGAATATTTTCGATTTTGATGCATTGGAATCTATTGTACAATTGATAATCATATCCTGCAGATTGGGCTCTGCATGTGTTGTTTTTATTTCTCCTGACGGCATTTTTTGACATTCCAGTTGCAGCACATTTCCAAACATAGGAAATTGATTTCTTTGAGGCATAAATGATTCATTCGCATCATCCCACGACCAGCCCTTCCCGTACTTAACAGGTTGTTGACTTCTCATTGCAAAAGCAATCGGATGCTCTTGTTTGCTTATGAAATCAAGTATTGGCTGATTTGTAAAATCAGGATGTAAAAATGTAGGGTCTCCTGTAGGAAGAACAAAAACTGTGTCATTTTTTTCAACATACTGTACCCCGATCAAACTGTCTCCCAAATATTTCATCCCGGCGTACAATGTAAATAATTTGGTATTACTGGCAGGCACAAAATATTTGTTTGCATTTTTCTGATAGAGATATCTATTGGCAGAAAGGTCGTAAATGCTGACTCCTACGTGTGCAGAAGTAATAATACTGTCTTTAAGCAATACACGTTCTGAAGTACGAACAATGTTTCTTTCTATTCTGCAGGACAGAAAAACACAAATAATTAGAGTATAAAAACAATATTTTTTCATCGGTATTTTAACTTCATCAAAAGGCAGCATTAGTAATTGAATCACACTGCGCGCTCCAAAGCTCTTAACCATCTTTCGGGCATTTCGTTCATACTTGCCTTGATGTAATCTTTTCGGCTGCAAGCAATGAATTTTTTATCCGGCAGTTGCATCCACCATAGATTTGAACGTTTGCTTTGCAGGAAAAGCGTATCTGCTTCTGAAAAAAAGGTGTGGAATTCGTTAAAACTTGAAAGGTCATTCAAATCGGCATCGTATTTTCTCTTGTGATAACCGTCAATGAAATACCAGATCATTTGTGCAATTTGAATCGCAGTCAAATCATTTGAATCAAGATTGGCATTATACCCATAAATACCCACACTTGTCAGATTTTTGCTCTGTCCTGCATATTGCATCAATCTGCAAGACTCTTCACCGGTCAATCCATTAGGGCTACGTTTATTGCATGGAGCATCACTGCTTTTTATTGCACTGATATCAAAACTCAACATATTTGAATTACGAATGACA
>CANFOP010000153.1 GCA_947448685.1 Chitinophagaceae bacterium
GTCAAACATTATCAGGAAAAAACAGCAGAACAATTGAAAATATTCTCAGGATGACACCCTGCTGTCAGTTTTTGAGTATTTTTATGCCTCAAACCATTGATTTTAGAAGATAAAAATCTTTTACCAGACTTTTATCGGACAGCAATGAAAAAAAATGTAAGTTTGTTTACCAGAATAATTACTTATTAAACAAAAATATAAATTAAATAAGATGAAAAAAATCAGTTTATTATTCATTGCTTTGGTTACAATGATGAGTGCAGGAATTGCACAAACAAAAAAAACAGCGGCTACTCAAACTCCTGCTGCTCCGGTTTGGGCTGAGATGAAAGCATTTCATGCAATTATGTCTGCAACTTTTCACCCTGCCGAAGAAGGAAACTTTGCTCCTTTGAAGGAAAAAGTGGCTGATTTATATACTGCTGCAAAAGTATGGTATGCATCACCTGTTCCATCAGAATTTAAACCAGCAGAAACAACAGAAACATTGGAAAAATTAATGATCAAGTGCAGTGATGTATGGGCTGCAGTAGAAGCTAAGTCTGATGATGCCAAATTAAAAGCATTGATTACAGAAGCGCACGACATATTCCATAAAATATCCGGGACATGTAAAAGAACGGAAAAATAATTTTTCAATTCACGATATCTATCTTAAAAGCCACTGTTAATCAGTGGCTTTCTTGTTATTAACATACAAGGAATAACTTTTCATTATTCTGTTATTTCAATCTCTTATTTTTGAAACAGTAATGGTTTCCGTTATTCGGAATTAATAGGGAAGCCCGGTGTAAATCCGGCACTATCCCCGTAGCTGTAAACTCTGTTATTTGTTCATTCTTCATGCCACTGTTTTTAAAATGGGAAGGCAATGTTCAAAGAGTAAGTCAGAAGACCTGCCAATACTAAATTATTCATCCATTAGCTTTCGGGAGAAAGGCTTGAGATGTAAAGTGTACCTACATTTTATATTTCCGTCCGTTAATGTGTCTTTTCACATTTATTTTTCCGCAGGCATCAAACTTTTTTATTATGAAAAGAAAAATTTTTGCTGCTGTTGCAACATTATTCAGTTTTGCAGCATACGCACAAGACAGTACGAAGGCTTTAGATGAAGTAGTAATTACTGCAAACAAGTTTCCTAACAAAGCTGCTTTGACTGCTAAAGTGGTAACAATTATATCTAAAGAGCAAATAGAAAAAAGTGGAAGTAAAGATTTATCTCAATTATTAAATGAACAAGGAGGGCTGTTTATTAATGGGGCAAACAGCAATTCGGGAAAAGAAAAGAACATTTACATCAGAGGTGGGAAAACAGATTATACATTGATTATGATTGATGGCGTACCAGTCTATGACCCTGCAGGAATTGGAGGAAATTTTGATATCAGATTATTGACAATTGACAATATTGAAAGAATTGAAATCTTAAAAGGAAGCCAATCAACATTATATGGTTCTGATGCGTTAGCTGGCGTTATTAATATTATTACTAAAAAAGCATCAACCAAAAAATTGAATATTACAGGATCTGCATTTACAGCAAGTAATAATACAATTCATACCAATGTAGCATTGAGTGGTTCGAACAAAAAAACAGATTACCAAATTAATGCATCTTATTTTGAAACTGAAGGAATCAATGAAACAGTAGATACTGCTACCACCAAGCATTTAACTGACAATGATGGGTATATCCAACAAAATCTTTCCGCTTCATTGGGATATAAACTCAATAAAAATTTCCGCATACAGCCTTACGTAAGATTTTCAAAGTTTGATCAAAGTTTTGATTATGATGGATTTGTAGATGAGTTGGACGCAACCAGTACCAACAGCAATCTTCAATTTGGAATTAAAAATGAGATTAAAATAAGAAAACTGGCTTTGAACTTTTTATATAATTGCAATAAAAACGACCGTTCATATGTTGATGACTCTGTATTAAGTCAGAATGGATATTCAAAATATTATAAAGATACTTACAATGGAATAGAGCATTTTGCAGAAGGAACATTAGTATATCCAATTAAAAAATACCTGACTCTTACCAGTGGAGTTGATTTTAGAAGTTCAAAAAGTGATTACTCTTATCATGAAGTTCCAATTTCTTATTATGATTATGATTTAAGCAGAGACAGTATTAAACAAAATCAATTTGGCATTTATACATCAATATTGGTTAAAAATAATTCAGGATTAACTTTTGAAGTAGGCGGCAGATTTAATAAGCATTCTATGTATGGAAACAGCGCTGTATTTAACTTAAACCCATCATTTTTGATAAACAATCAGTATAAATTATTTGCCAATGTCTCTTCCGGTTATAAAACACCTACACTTTATCAATTATACTCAAATAAAGGAAATAAATCATTAAAACCACAAAATGCTATCAATATAGAAGGCGGGTTACAATACTATTCTACTGACAATAAAATAAATGGAAGGGTAACTTTATACAAAAGAAACACAACTGATGTAATCACTTACGATGACAACTTTAAGTATATCAATCAAGATAAACAAGTCAATAATGGTGTAGAAATAGAATCAAATATAATTTTTGACAAATCAAATTCTTTAAAAATATCTTATTCGTATACAGATGGAAAAGTAACAACACTTGAAAATGGAAAAGATACTACCTACTTCAACCTGATCCGACAACCGAAAACTGTTTTTGGAATAACATTAAATAGTAAATTGGCTAATCAATTATTCTGCAGTTTAAATATTAATCATACAGGAATACGCAAAGATTATAGTTTTAATCCATTGCCACCATATGACAAATCTATAATTGATTTAAAAAGTTACACATTATGTAATATTTATGCAGAATATAGTTTATCAAACAATAAAATCAAATTCTTTGCAGATTGCCATAATATTTTCAATACAAAATTTACTGAAATGTTGGGCTATAACACAATGGGTTTTAATGCATCAATTGGCGCTAAGTTAAATATTCTCTAATTAAAATCATTACTGTCCGATAAAAAGTAAAAAATTGAGCCATATTTTGAAAATATGGCCCAAAAGATATAGTTTGGTTTTGCACAACTTAACTATATGAACAATAGTACGCATTTTTATGGAAATTCCGTTTTCGGACAGCTGATTTCTTTAATACCAGTCCAAATTGTTGACAAGGCTACCCGTCAGACACAGTCAGACCGATATACCAAACGCTTTACTACCTGGGAACATTTTATAAGTATGCTTTTTGCTTCAGCCTCCAACACCACATCTCTTCGTGATGTAACCAATGGTATGCTCGGATTAGAAGGCAAACTCAGGCACTTAAATTTAAAAAGACCGCCTAAGCGAAGTACGCTTAGCGATGCCAACAAGAGAAGAAGCCATATTGTTTTTGAAAAAATTTATTACCAGCTTTTGGAGCATTTTAAACCTTTTTTATCGGACAGCCGATTTAGAAATGACTTTGGCAAGGAGCTGTCCATCATAGACAGCACCTCTATCTTTCTTTTCAAAGATCTTTTAAAATGTGTTGGGCGCAGGCCTGCCAGTGGAAAGCATAAAGGAGGAATTAAAGTTCATATGCAGATCAGGGCCGATTATAACGTGCCAATTCTTATAAAGTTTACTGATGCTGCTTCACACGATAGCACGTTTATGAATGATATCACTTTTACATCCGATCATATCTATGTATTCGATAAAGGCTACACAGATTATTGTCGCTTTGAGTTCTTTAATCAAAATGAAATTCCTTTTGTGACAAGGTTAAAACATAATGCCAGCTTCGTTAGAAAGGAAGAACTCGAACTGCCACCAAATGCAAATGATGCCATTTTGCTTGATGAAAAAATAGAACTTCCCATTCGATTAAATGGGAAAGTTGTCCGCTATGTCCCCTTACGTCGTGTTGTTTTTTGGGATAATAAACATAAAGTATGCTATGAATTTATCAGCAACCTTTATGAATTAACTGCCGAACAGATAACCCAAATATATAAGAGTCGCTGGCAGATTGAAACGCTTCATAAGCAGCTTAAACAAAATCATCCTTTAACCTATTTTCTAGGCGACAATGTAAATGCAATAATTATACAAATATGGTGTGCTTTAATATGGAACCTATTATTAACAGTACTTCAGAGGAAGATTAAAGCAAAGAGTTGGGGATTTAGTAACCTGGCAAGCGTTATTAGATTACATCTGTTTAACTACATCCAAATCAAATCTTTTCTCTCAAATCCTGTCAAACATTATCAGGAAAAAACAGCAGAACAATTGAAAATATTCTCAGGATGACACCCTGCTGTCAGTTTTTGAGTATTTTTATGCCTCAAACCATTGATTTTAGAAGATAAAAATCTTTTACCAGACTTTTATCGGACAGCAATGAA
>CANFOP010000154.1 GCA_947448685.1 Chitinophagaceae bacterium
AAAGAAATGATTTTTTGTTTAGAACAATATCCTGCAATCATCAAGGAATCTGCTCAGGAATTGAATCCATCAGTCATAGCAAATTATCTTTTCAATGTAGCCAAGTCGTTTAATTCATTATATGCCGAACTTTCCATTGCAAATGCTGAAACATTGGAAAAGAAAAATGTACGCTTACAGATTTGCTTAATGACTTCCAATGTTCTGAAAAGCGGTCTGCAATTGCTGGGTATTCAGGTACCTGAAAGAATGTAATAATCTTTAGATGATAAAATAACCTTAACAATTTAATATATTTTTGTTTATTATTTCTTACTTAACTTTGAATGTTATTGAGAAAATCCCTATTATCGTTAGAAAATGACAAAAAAAGTTTCCAAAATTGGAGTATTGACAAGCGGAGGTGATAGCCCGGGCATGAACGCCGCTATCAGAGCAGTTGTGAGAACAGCCATCTACAATAAAATTGAAGTCTTTGGCATTAATCATGGATACATGGGTATGGTAAATGATGATATAACGCCCATGGATGGACGAAGTGTGGCTAACATCATTCAAAGAGGTGGAACTATACTAAAGACTTCCAGATGTAAAGAATTTTTGCAACCTGAAGGAAGAAAAAAGGCTTATGATAATTTAATTAAAAGAGGCATTGATGGCCTGGTGATTATAGGAGGAGATGGTAGTTTCAGAGGCGCTCAGATTTTCAGCAACGAATTCAACATTCCCTGTATTGGATTACCTGGCACAATCGATAAAGATATCGCGGGTACAGATTTTACGATTGGTTTTGACACCGCCGTAAACACAGCAGTTGAGGCAATTGATAAAATAAGAGATACTGCGGAGGCACATGACAGGCTTTTTCTTGTTGAGGTAATGGGCAGGGATGCGGGTTATATTGCTTTGCATAGCGGCATTGCTACAGGAGCAGAGAATATACTTATACCCGAGAGAAAAACTGACATTGAAGAAATAATACAATCACTGGAGGAAAAAGAAAAAAGAAAAAAGCTCGTCAATATTATCATTGTTGCTGAGGGAGATGAATTTGGAGGAGCAAATGATTTGTCGAAGTATATCAAAGATAAATTACCTACCCTTGAGGTAAGGGTATGTATATTGGGACATATTCAAAGAGGCGGTGCCCCTTCATGCATGGACCGTGTACTGGCAAGCAGAATGGGATATCATGCAGTTGAATGTTTAATGGAAGGCAAGCACAACGTATTTGTCGGTGTGGTAAACAACAAGATGCATTACATACCTTTAGACGAGGCGGTAAAAAAGAAACAACGAATCAGTGATGATTGGATGAAAATGGTCAGGATACTCGCAAGTTGATTTTTCCTTAACCGACTTTCATCATCTGCAAACAAACAGTCATAAACAACATCAATATCAACAATACTAATGAATAAAAAAGTAGAAAAATACCTCTACAATGAAATGGATCGCCAAGCAGGCATCTTACATTCTCAAAAAAGAACTAAAATTGTAGCAACAGTAGGACCAGCATGCGATAATTATGATGCCCTTCTGGATCTTGTAAAAGCAGGTGTAAATGTATTCAGACTGAATTTCTCACACGGAAATTACGAAGACAAAAGCAGTGTGATTGATTTAATCAGAAAGATTAATAAGACAGAACCATACAACATCGCTATTCTGGGTGATTTACAAGGCCCAAAACTAAGAGTTGGCGAATTAGAAAATGGAAAAATAGAATTAAAAACAGGAGAAGAGTTTGTATTTACTACTGAAAAAATTGTTGGTACCAAAAACAAAATTTATGTATCCTACCCCAATCTTTCTTCAGATGTAAAACCCAACGAACGTATTTTTTTGGACGATGGGAAAATGGAAGTTTGTGTAAAAGAAATATTAAACGATAAAGATGTACTGGTCAGTGTAACACTGGGAGGAGTTTTACTGCCTAAAAAAGGAGTAAATCTTCCTGATACTGCATTAACAATGCCTTCCCTGACTGAAAAAGACATTGCAGATTTAGCATTCATTATTGACAATCAATTGGACTGGGTGGCGCTTTCTTTTGTCAGGAAGGTGGATGACATTAAAAGTCTTAAAAAGAGAATTGCAGACAAACAATCAAAAATAAAAGTGATTGCTAAAATCGAAATGCCTGAAGCATTAAAAAATTTACGCGATATCATCAATGAAAGTGACGGAATTATGGTTGCTCGCGGAGATTTGGGAGTAGAAATTCCTGTTGAACAAGTTCCTGTGGTGCAAAAAGATATCATTCGTAAATGTATGCACCGTGCTAAACCGGTTATTGTAGCCACCCAAATGATGGAAAGCATGATTGACAGAACCAAGCCGAACAGAAGTGAAGTGAGCGATGTTGCCAATGCTGTTATTGAAGGAGCAGATGCAGTTATGCTGAGTGGTGAAACAGCTACCGGCAATTATCCCACTTTAGTAGTGGAAACCATGAGTAAAATCATTCTGAATGTTGAGAATTCCGTTTATGATTACAACAGAGATGATATTCTTACGCCACAACCTCACTCACCATCATATTTGAGTGATGCTATTTGTTACAGTGCTTGCAAACTCGCCAATGATGCACAGGCAGACGCGATTATAGGAATGACACAAAGCGGATATACAGCGTTTATGCTTAGCAGTTATAGACCCAAATCTCCACTATATGTTTTTAGCAAAGAAAAAACACTGATTAGTCAACTCAGCCTGAGTTGGGGTGTCAGGGCCTTTTTTTATGCAGAGGAAGACAGTTTGGATGATATCATTTCAGATCAGATAACTATTTTGCAAGCAAGAGGATTCTTACAAAAAGGAGATGTAGTCATAAATACGGGAAGCACTCCTGTGGAAAAACATTTGCCCACCAATATCATAAAAATCACACAAATTGATTAAAACGAAATAATGCTATTCAAATTTATTTGTATCAATTGAATTGAACAGTAAACGTCTGGCGCGAAGTTTTATTTTATTTTGATAATATTTGTTCCAACCTATTAGCACGCCTATAATGCCGTTTTCCTGTTTGCACCATTCGTGTATTCGGAATGCATTGCTTTGTTCGACTATTAATCCGTTTACAATTCTAATGTGGGATTTTATTTTTCTTGTCAATTGCCTATTTACATGTTGATTAAAAAAGGAAAATTCATATTGAATGGAATAGTATCCCTCTCCTTCATCCTTCATATTTTCAAAGCTCATGTTGAATTCCTGAAGTGGCAAGTAGAATAATTTCCACATATACATTACTTCATTTTTTTTCAGAAATCCATAAAGCGGGTCAAAATATTGGATATTTCTATCGTAGCAACTTTCCATTTTTTTAAAATCACGATTTTGCAAAGCTTTAAAAAATGATTCAATGATATCTTTTTCCATTTTGCAAATATGTGCAATAATGAGTTATCTGCAATTTTGTTTCAATTATTTATAGATTTTTTTTCAATATTTACAATACAAACTAAATTTTAGTTGACAATGATATAAAATGATATCATGAAAATATGATTTTAAAAAAGTACAAATAGAGATAAGAAAATAGAATTAATTTCGATGAATGAGTGAAATGAATAGAGGCTAAACTTTAAAACCAATGAAATGATAAAAACAATTAGTGGCGTGATTTTGATACTTCTTTCAAAATCGATATTGGCACAGTCACCTGATAATTTTGTAAAAGAAAATTACAATAAAACAGACACCTATATCACGATGAGAGATGGAGTAAAACTATATACAGTTATTTATTCTCCCAAAGACAAAAAAGAAAAATATCCGTTTCTAATTGAAAGAACACCCTATTCAGCCGGACCGTACGGAGATACCAATTATGCAAGAAAAATAGGTCCGAATCCTACCTTGATGAAAGAGAAGTATATTTTTGTTTATCAGGATGTAAGAGGAAGATATATGAGTGAAGGCGAATTATTAGAGGTAACACCACATATTGCCAACAAGTCAAAAAAACAAGTGGATGAAAGTAGTGATACCTATGATACTGTAGATTGGTTGTTGAAAAATATCAGCAACAATAATGGCAATGTAGGATTATACGGCATTTCATACCCAGGTTTTTATGCGGCAGCATGCTTGCCTTCTCCTCATCCTGCTATTAAAGCGGTAAGTCCTCAAGCACCTATTACCGATGAGTTTGAAGGAGACGATGTGAATCACAACGGAGCATTCTTCCTGTTGGATAATTTCA
>CANFOP010000155.1 GCA_947448685.1 Chitinophagaceae bacterium
AAACAAGCAGGGAATGAGATAAAACAATTCCTGGAAAACTGTGATTTAGGAGGATATAACAGTAATCGTTTCGATATCCCTATGCTGATGGAAGAGTTTTTAAGAGCCGGTATGGATGTAGATCTGAGTGACAGAAGAATGATAGATGTGCAACATATATTCTATACCATGGAGCCGCGATCACTGAGTGCCGCCTATAAATTCTATTGCCAAAAAGAACTCGAAAATGCACACAGCGCTGAAGCAGATATCAGTGCAACTATAGATGTATTATTTTCACAGGTTTCCAGATACGATAAATTGGGCAATAGCATCGATTCAATTTTATCGGTAATCGGCGAAGACAAAATTGTTGACTATGCCCGAAGATTTTCTTTTGATGAAAAAGGAGTTGAAATTTTCAACTTCGGCAAATACAAAGGACAATCTGTTAGTCATGTTTTGAAAAATGAACCACATTATTATGACTGGATGATGAGAGGTGATTTCCCATTGCACACCAAACAAAAATTGACAGAGATTATGAACAGGACTCTGTTAAATAAAAAATAAAATAACAATTTTACAGTCCATTTCCTCATAAAATAGTTCGAATATTCTATATTTGAAAATTCTAAATCCGCATATCTGGAAAAAATAGTAATTATACCAACCTATAACGAAAAGGAAAATATTGAAGCAATCGTAGATGCAGTGATGAATCTCCAGGAGAATTTTCATGTATTAATCATTGATGACGGTTCCCCCGATGGCACAGCAAACATCGTACGTTCTTTGTTTCCTAAATATCCCGGACAATTATTTTTGGAAGAGAGAAAAGGAAAATTAGGTTTGGGGACTGCCTATATTCATGGTTTCAAATGGTGCTTGGAAAGAGGATACCAGTATATTTTTGAAATGGATGCAGATTTTTCACACAACCCAAAAGACCTGATTCGTTTACATAAAGCATGTGAGGATGGTGCTGGTGTAGCAGTGGGCTCCAGGTATACCAAAGGTGGGAATGTGGAAAATTGGCCAGCCAATAGAATTGCACTTTCACGAGGCGCGTCATTTTATACGCAAGCCATTACATGGATGCCTGTAAAAGACCCTACAGCAGGTTTTGTTTGTTACAGAAGAGAAGTGCTGGAAAAAATAAATTTGAATAATATCCGATTCATCGGATATGCGTTCCAGATAGAAATGAAATTTACGGCTTGGAAACTCGGATTTAAAATTGCTGAAGTGCCCATCACATTCATCGACCGTAAATTAGGTGCCAGTAAAATGAATAAAGGCATTATCAAGGAGGGAATTTTAGGCGTATTGAAATTAAAATGGATGAGCCTGCATCCTGGCTTTATTTCCAGAATCAGTTCTCACAATTCTTCCAAATAACAAATCTTCATCACGCTATTTTTTTTTCTGCAAAAATGCCGGATGGAACTGCTGTAAAGTTGACCTTAAATAATCTCTGTCGAGATGAGTGTAAATTTCAGTAGTAGTAATGCTCTCATGGCCAAGCATCTCCTGA
Source organism: Chitinophagaceae bacterium (assembly GCA_947448685.1). Classification (GTDB taxonomy): domain Bacteria; phylum Bacteroidota; class Bacteroidia; order Chitinophagales; family Chitinophagaceae; genus Ferruginibacter. Next base: position 1,517 of record CANFOP010000155.1, read on the forward strand.
ACAGCCCTTAAATCTGCTCCTCCTTCCACTAAATGAGTAGCAAAAGAATGCCTGAAAGTATGTGGAGAAACGTTCTTGTTAATACCTGATTTTTTAACCAATGTTTTCAAAATCAGAAATATCATCACTCTTGTCATTCCCTTTCCTCTCCGGTTAAGGAATAAAATATCTTCGTGACCTTTGGCAATATTCAATTGATTTCGGATACTGTTTCTATAAATATTGATGTATTTTATTGCGTCAGAACCAATTGGAACCAGCCTTTGTTTATCCCCCTTCCCTATGACTTTAATAAATCCGACATCTAAATACAATGAACTGATTTTTAAGTTAACCACTTCCGAAACACGAAGCCCACAACTGTACATCGTTTCAAGAATAGCTTTATTACGTCCTCCTTCAGGAAGGCTTACATCAATTTGTTGAATTATTTTTTCTATTTCTTCAAATGACAAAGTATCTGGCAACAATCTTTTTAATTTGGGGGCTTCCAATAAAGCTGTCGGATCTTTATCGGAAATTTGTTCGAGCATACTGAATTTATAAAAACTTCTCAATCCTGAAATAATCCTTGCCTGAGATGCAGCATTTATACCAATTTCGTTGATCCAAATTAAAAAACCTTCCAAATCTTTTAATTCAATTTCAGCAGGATTTTTTTTTATCCCCTTAACATCCATGAAAGTTGTCAACTTATCTACATCCTGCAAATAGGCCTGTACTGAATTATCCGACAGCGATTTCTCCAGTTGCAACCACGCTTTAAAGCCTTTTTTATGAGCCTCCCACATGTATAATTCAGTTTTATTTTTCAAATATGATTATACAATTTAATTAAACATTATTTTCGTGAGGAATTTATTTTTAACACTCATATTTTTGGAATACATGCAACTCGTAAATTTCAGATCTTTTGCCAGAAAACTTTCCATTCACAGAAAGGCATTTCGTTCTTTTCTGAATAAATCAGAAAAAAATCCGCCCAGAGGAATTGATAAAATTACACCTGTTGTAGAAAAAGAAGTTTGGGCTGAAGTGGATTGCCTTAGTTGCGCCAACTGTTGTAAAAAAATGACCCCTACTTTTACAAAACAAGATTTGAAGAGAATATCGGCTCATTTCAATCAAACACCAGATGAATTCAGAAAACAATGGTTACAGAAAGATAAAAACAAGGATCTTGTAAATAAAAATCAGCCTTGCCAATTTTTAAATCTAAAGGATAACAAGTGTTCTATTTATGCTATCAGACCGGTTGATTGCTCGGGATTCCCCCATTTGTCTAAAAAGAAATGGACGGAATATGCTTATATCCACAAACAGAATATTGATTATTGCCCTGCTACCTTCAAAATGGTAGAAAAAATGGTAGAAAGATTTGGAGAGTCTGTAAAATAGACCAAATTATGAATGTTGTTCTTTAAATTGGGGTAAAAAAAAGTCACTCTGTAAAAACAGAGCGACTTTGATAAATAATTGACGATAAATTTCTATATGAAAAGTATCGTATTAAAATTATTGGTGAGCTTTTGCAGAATCAGCAGCTACTTTAGCAGTAGTGTCAGCTGCAGCTGTTGTATCAGCTGGAGCAGCTACAGTTGTGTCAGCAGCTACAGTAGCAGTACTGTCTACAGCTGGAGTTTCTTCAGTTTTGCTACCACCGCAAGATGTTAATGTAGCAGCGATTACCGCGATTGCTAAAAACTTTTTCATTGTTGTTTTGTTTTTGGTTTAAAATTATAATTTATAAATTAATACCGCAAATATAGAAAAGTAACCCAAATTTTATATTTTTTTTTATTTTTTATTTTTGGGTTACCAAAATTCATAAACAGTATAAACAAATAGTCAAATTGAACAATTCAGGTCAGGATAAATTTTTATTGGATGGTTTGGCTAATCAGAATAGAGATATTATAGAAAGTATTTATAAGAGTTACTTCGACATGATTTCTAGTCTGGTTACCAATAACAAAGGGTCATTTGATGATGCAGCCGATATTTTCCAGGAGGCCATGATCATCATCTATCAAAAGTCTTTGGATAAAGATTTTGAGTTGCATTGTCAGTTTAAAACATATTTGTATTCTGTTTGCAGACGGCTTTGGTTAAAAAAATTACAGAAAAACAAAACCTCTGGCTTGCATGTAGAAGAGTTTGACAATATTGTTGCTGTCGAAACGGATATCGAGGAGCATCAGGAAAATCAGTACAACTTCCAGCTAATGGAAAATGCGATGAAAAAAATTGGCGAGCCTTGTAAAAGCCTTTTGGAAGCATATTATATCCATAAAAAACCTATGCTGGAAATTGCGGCTGACTTTAAGTACACCAATGCTGATAATGCTAAAACTCAGAAATATAAATGCATGATGAGGCTAAAAAAATTATTTTTTTCAGAACATAAAAACAAACGCTGACATGGATGAATTATTATTGGCGGAAATGGTTGAAAGATATATCAGAGGAGAACTAAGTGAAACTGAGCGTGTTCAATTAGATGACCTTAGAAAAAACAATGCGGACAT
>CANFOP010000156.1 GCA_947448685.1 Chitinophagaceae bacterium
ACAGTGAAGGCTCGTACCAAAGTTTATACCCCTTTCTCAATGCTCTCAAAACAAAATCAGTATCATCATAATATGCGAAGTACTTTTCATCCATCATTCCTACTTTTTCAAACACTTCAGATTTTACCATTAAAAAACAAGTGGGTGCATATGTAATGTGTTTTGCAACATTATACTTAGGTGCATCCAAATCATTCATGCCAAAATGAACACCCAATGCCCTGTTGTAGTCCATATACCCGCCAGCCATCCATATTTTTCTGGAATCATAATAAAATATCTTTGGAGTGATGATATGCTCTTTGTTAGATAGTTCCATCATTTGAGCAAACATATAATCCTGCTCTACCAAAATATCATTGTTCAATATCAATAAATGAGAACATCCATCCTTTAATGCCTGTTTGATTCCAAGATTATTACCTGCTGCTACTCCGATATTTCCACCTGAATTGATATAATTGATTTCACTCAATGGATATTTCTGAGAGCACTCTTCGATAACCCGGTCAGTTGTTGCAGATGCGGAGTTGTCTATCAAATAGAGTCTATAGTCTTTAAAAGTCTGTATATGCAAACTTTTAAAAAAGTCTTCCAATACATCATCGCTATTGTACAAAACTGTTATTAATGCTACTGCAGACATGTGTAATTATGACTAATAAATTTAAAATGCAGAAAATAATTCAAAAAAATCAGTTAAGTCTGATATGAACAAGAAAGCTATTTCATCAATCCTTTTGATTTCATTTCATTCAGAGACTCCTCATATCTGCTTTGCTGAATTTCCTGTTGATTGACCCAATCCGTAAATTGCCTTATTCCATCTTCAAAAGTCACTTTGGGGATGAAATCCAGCAAAGATGATATGTTGGAAATATCTGCAAAATTATGTCTGATATCCCCTATTCTGAAATTGCCTGTTATTTGAACAGGAACATCCAACCCATAATTTTTTATCAAGGTTTCCGCTACTTCTATTACAGTGGTGGCAATGCCTGTACCCACATTAAAGATCTGCCCATTGGCTTTTTCATTTTCAATCCCTTTTATGGTTGCATCTACAACATCATCAATAAAAACAAAGTCCCTGCTTTCTTTCCCATCTTCAAAAATATTAATAGACTTCCCATTTTTAATTTGCGTTGAAAAAATCGATAATATACCAGTGTAAGGATTTTTTAATGATTGCCCGGGACCGTACACATTTTGATAACGAAAAGCCACAGGAGCAATGTTTAAAGCCGCACAAACTGTCATCACCATTTGTTCCTGATTTTGCTTGGTAATGCCGTACACTGAAGTAGGATGAATCTTGGAATTTTCATCAGTTGACATCAATTGCAACACTTCATCTGATTCGGGTATATTTACTTCGAAATTTCCAGACAACATTCTTTCATTGCTTCGGCTTTCAGGATATACGTAACCAAATTTTGTTGAATAATACCTGCCTTCACCATAAATAGCCCTTGATGATGCGACAACAACTTTTTTAACAGCATGTGTTGAAGATGCCAAAATATCCAACATTAAAGCCGTTCCGCCAATGTTAACATCTGTATATCTTTTTATTTGATACATAGACTGACCAGTTCCGGTTTCTGCGGCTAAATGAACAATCACTTCATTTTCATTGATTGCTTTTTCCCAATCTGCTTTATTGGTTACATCACCATTAATGAAGTTTACTTTTTGTTTGATTGATTGATACAACTCTGAGGTTGACTCCGGATTATCTCCATGTATCTGTTGAGATAAATTGTCCAGCACTGTGACAACATACCCTTTTTTTATCAGGGCTAATGACAGTTTTGAACCAATAAAACCGGCACCTCCGGTGATTAATATTTTTTTTGCCATCTTTTATACAATTATTTTTCCTTCCGAATCAGTTTTTCTCCAGGTTTTTGAATCAAAGTCATACCGTTTGATTATTCTGGCCGGAGATCCAACCGCTATGCAATAATCCGGAATATCTTTTGTAACAACTGAATTTGCACCAATCACACTGTTTTTACCAACCCTTGCTCCTATCACACAAACATTTTCACCCAGCCATGCTCCATCACCAATTACAACCGGGGAGAGTTGTTTAAGCGGCTGATCAATCACAGGAAGATGAATATTTTCATAACCATGTAAATTGTCACTCACATATACTTTATCTGCAAACAATACTTTTCTTCCAATTTCAATTTTTGAGCTTGCAAAAAAATGACAGAATCTGCCAATGTAAGTCCCATCTCCGATTTTTAAACTACATTGAAGATTACCGGTAAGTGGCTCTGCAGCAAGCCATGTATTTTTCCTAACGTACACTTTCTTACCAATAAAAATTCTCTTACTTCCAGAAAGCATAGGACTATGAAGTTTTGACCCTATACCTATTTCGCCCAAAACAATTTTAAAATAAGGGAACCTGAACAAATAATAATATAACAAATAGAATATCCTCATAAATCAGCTATCTTTTACCAAAGTTTTTTTCCAAATTCTTTATTATATAAAAACACTTGATTTTCCTCAGAAAAATACCTTCTGAAAAACCTGATCATAATACTGTATCTTTTAATTCCTATCAATGATTTAATAATTGTAAAAACGACATTGACGTATCCCATCTTCTTATCAAAGCCTTTGATATTTTTATTGGTTATTTTATCAGCTGAGACAATTGATTGGTCCAATAATTTCTTTTTACTTAATTGTTCAAAATAAGAACCACTATTGGTTTCAAAAGGATTGGAAAATTGTTTACCTTCCTGTAATAACCTTCTGAATATTCTTCTATGGATACTTAAAATTTGAATCCCATTTTTAAAGCAATTATAAGAATATTGAAGTGTGATATACTTCAAAAAAGCATTATTTTTCAAACTTTCCCCATATTTTTCAAATACGATATCATAATCAGGAAAGGAGGAACTATTTTCATTTTTATGATCAGCTCTTCCTTCAATTATACTTTTGTAATCAAACCCGGAAAAATGTACAAATAGCAATGGTTCAAAATCATCATTTTGATCTCTGCCTGTAACAGAAATCACTCCATTGATAACCGAAATTTTACGTTCATGAAAATTCCATGGAGCAACATTCATTCCTTTGTGGAATGAAATTTTCATTTCATTTGGACTGAAGAATGAGGGAATCATATTGATCCATTTCTGATCGGTGGCCATCCCCCTTTCATTATCAAAAAAACAATATTTAACCAATCTGTTATGCCACCATTTTAAAAAACGCTGAGTGCTTTCTCCTGCAGAAAGTCCTATAAAACCTAAATTAAAAGTACCATTTACAAGGAACAAATAATCAGGATAGTCTCCTTTGAAATCTTCTTGCAATTCAAGAATGTGAGGTGTCAACAAAATCGAACGATTATCTAGTTCTGAAAAAATAATATCAATTGAGTTGAAAAAATACACATCGGGATCAGTAAAAATTACTTTGTCATATTTTTTTTTATTAAAAAAATATTGAAAACAAGATGCCTTGATAGAAGTACAGAATTCTACAAGGTTATATTTAAAAGACATTTCATGCCATAAAGGAACTGTAATGTTTAATATATCCTTTGCAATTAGAACATTATGATTTAATTGGTTTTTGATTGGATCGTCAGGTAAAAAATCATCAGCTACTATAATAAAAAAATCAGCTTTGCAGTGCTTTTTGACAGATTGACCCAGAACTTCTGCAAGACCTATATAATTTTTGGCAACAATGGTAAAAACTGCATCCATATCAATAGAAAATAGGCAATATAAGTATATTCATCACATTGATTAAACAACTATATAAAGTTACAAATTAAGTATAAAAGGAAAGTAAAAAATATTAATTAATTGTTGATTTAACTCAATACGATCTCAAATTTCCATTTACTTGGTAGATTATTGTTATTTTTGCAAATACTAGTATAAAAGAATGAAGACTGCACTAATTACAGGAATAACTGGACAAGATGGAGCTTACTTATCAGAATTTCTATTAGAAAAAGGATACAATGTTCATG
>CANFOP010000157.1 GCA_947448685.1 Chitinophagaceae bacterium
AAACAATAATTATTCGGTAAAAAGTTTGTTTAAATCATCGGTCTGTTGTGGAATCTGTGTTTAATTAGAAATGAAAAAAATGTAGAGTAGCGTTAAGCCAATTTGTTTGAAGTTGATACTTAGCTCACAGATTCATTTAAAATTCACAATTTGAAAAAAATAAGTTTTTTATATAACAGTTAGTACTTTTTAAATTGAAACATTAAAAAAAACAAGCGATATTTTTAAAATAAATGAAAGCAGGATTTGTAAATATTTTTGGAAAACCTAATGCAGGCAAAAGTACACTCTTGAATGCATTGATGGGAGAGAAAATGGCGATTGTTTCTCATAAAGTTCAAACAACCCGCAATAGAATCAAAGCCATTTTAAATGACAAAGATTTCCAAATCATTTTTTCCGATACACCCGGTATAATAGAGCCGAAATATAAATTGCATGAAAAGATGATGCAGGCCGTTAAGGGAAGTTTGGAAGATGCAGACCTTGCCTTGTTGATGGTAGATGCATGTGAAAATCCTGAAGATGCTCATTCGATATTTGAAAAATTGAATTTGAAAGTTCCTGCAATTGTGGTAATCAACAAGTCGGACAGAATAGATAATAAAGATTCAATTCTTGCATTAAAGAAATTTTTTGAAGAAAAAAAATATTGCAAACAGGCAGTTGTTATCTCTGCATTAAAAAATAGTGGTGTAGATGAGTTGTTAAAAGAAATATTGAATCATCTCCCTGAAGGGGAGCCTTTTTTTGAAGGAGATGATTTAAGCGATCTTCCTACAAAATTTTTTGTAAGTGAATTGATCAGAGAAAAAATATTCGAACTTTTTCAAGAGGAACTTCCTTATCATAGTGCAGTATTGGTAAGAGAATTCAAAGAAAAAAATACGTTGATTAAAATATCTGCGGATATCATTGTTCAAAGAGAAACCCAGAAAGGAATTATTATCGGAGAGAAAGGAGCAATGATAAAAAAATTAGGAACACTTGCCAGACAAGATATTGAAGCGTTTTTGGGTTCAAAGGTTTTTCTGGAACTCTTTGTAAAAGTGCGTTCAAAATGGAGAGATAATGAAACATTTTTGAGGGAGTATGGGTATTAACCGTTCAATGGTTCAAGGTTTAATGGTTTAATGGTTTAATGGTTTAATGGTTTTTTAATTTTAATTAATAAATATAATGAGTTTTACAGTAGCAATAACAGGAAGGCCGAATGTTGGTAAAAGTACTTTTTTTAATCGGTTGCTTGAACAAAGAAAAGCCATTGTGGATGATGTGAGCGGTGTTACCAGAGATCGCCAATATGGAGTTGCAGAATGGGCAGGTAAATCTTTCAATCTTATAGATACTGGAGGATTTGTTCCGCAAAGTGAAGACATTTTTGAAAGGGAAATTGCCAAACAAGTCAATATCGCCATTGATGAGGCGAATGTGATAATATTCATGGTGGATGCTGCTTCCGGAATTACCAATCTGGATGAGGCCATGGCTGATTTATTGCGCAGAAGTCACAAGCCTGTTTTACTGGCTGTCAATAAAGTAGATAATCATAATAGATTATTGGAAGCAAGTGAGTTTTACAGTTTGGGATTTGAACATATTTTTTTCATCTCATCCATCAGTGGCAGTGGAACCGGAGAATTATTGGATGCTGTTACATCCAACATGAGTGAAACAGATATGAATGCTGAAAACAATAATGATGGTATTCCGAAATTTGCTATTATTGGTCAACCGAATGTTGGAAAATCTTCATTGTTAAATTCTTTGGTTGGTCAAGAGAGGACCATCGTAAGTGATATCGCGGGAACCACCAGAGATACCATTCATACCCATTACAATCTTTTTAATAAAGAGTTTATTTTAATAGATACAGCTGGTATCAGAAGAAAAACTAAGGTGCATGAAGACCTTGAATTTTATTCTGTAATCAGAGCAATCAAAGCAATGGATGAAGCAGATGTTTGTTTGATGTTGCTTGACGCCGGCAAAGGTATTACCGCACAAGATCTTGCCATATATTCATTGGCAGTAAAAAAAGGAAAAGGAATCGTAGTGCTGGTAAACAAGTGGGATTTAATTGAAAAAGAAACTAATACTGCTAGAGACTACGAAAAAGAACTGAAACAAAGACTGGCTCCTTTCAATGACGTACCGATTATTTTTATCTCTGTTGTTGAAAAACAGCGTATTTTCAAAAGCATCGAATCGGCTTTGGAGATATTTGAAAACAAACACAGAAAAATTTCCACTTCTCAGTTAAATGATGTGATGTTGAAGGCAGTTGAACAATACCATCCGCCGGTTGTAAGAGGAAATGCTGTGAAAATAAAATACGTAACCCAATTACCAACCAACACACCCAGTTTTGCTTTTTTCTGCAATTACCCGGACGATATAAAAGCACCTTATAAAAATTATTTGGAAAATAAACTAAGGGAGAACTTTAATTTTAAAGGTGTACCCGTAAGACTATTTTTCAGAAAAAAATAATCTGTTGTTTTTTAAATCTTGTAAAGTGTTTCCTGGGGTTTAGATGTATTATTAACCATTTACACAATATAAAATAAATATATGTAAGTAGATTTACGTATTAATACATGTTTTCGTGATATTTTCTGTCTTTTACAGGTAAAAAAAACTAGTTTGGTAAACGATAAGTCTTTTGTTTGTTGTAATTTTATTGTATCAAATAATATTTTTTTTGAAACTGATAATGAAGGAATTGAAGAGACTTAACCGCTTTTCGAAACCCAAGCCTATGGTTATTATTTCTATAAAAAAAAAACATGTTCAGCACAGTTATTCAAATAGCGCTTTGAATAGGGCGCTCACTCTTTTGTGCTTTTTTACGATTTCATTTTTTCATTTGACTGCACAAACTTCACTTTCAATTACGTCAAGTGAAAGTTCAATACCCTGGGGATCTGATATCACTTTAAATGCAAACGCTTCCGGATTTCCAGGTGATATCAATTATCAATGGATGAATGATGGAATTTTAATTTCTACGGATAATAACATTGTAGTTACCACTGACTTTTCAAAAACATATTTATTGATTGCCTCAGATGGTGATTCTACCGATACTGCATATTATACAATAAAATATGACACCGCATGCAACAGTTATAACTGGCATGGACGAAATATTACAGCATCATCTGACACGTTAACATGGCGCGGTACAAGCATAGATGGATACGACTCGATGGTGGTTCTTAATTTGACTGTTTTTACAAGTACAAAGAATAAAACCATTGTCAATCCTTGTAACAGTTATACCTGGTCATCAGGAGATGGGAATACCTATACAAAAGACACGACTGTCTATTTTAATCATTATGTCAATAATGGCAATGTAGTGAATAACTATTGTCAATCAACTGACACGTTGATTCTTACCCTAAGAAAAAGTACATATAATTCCAGTTCATTAACAACATGTGATAGTACTGTTTGGAATAATAATACATATAAATCAAGTGGGGTTTTCAATTATACATACAATAATTCTTCAGGATGTCCATCAACAGATACGTTATATTTGGTTGTTAAGAAAAGCAGCGATACTACGATATATGATACAGCATGTAACAGTTACAGTTGGCATGGCCGAACGCTTTCAGCATCATCGGATACATTCACTTGGCGTAGTACGAATGCAAGCGGATGTGATTCAATAGTAAGGCTAAATTTGACGGTTTTCAATAGTTCAAATAATGTGAAAAAAGATACGGCCTGTGACAGTTATACCTGGACGAGAGGAGATGGAAGTACGGTTACCTATACAAGAGACACGGCATTGAAGTACACCTATTATTTGGATAATGAAGATGGTGTAACAAATACGAAATGTCAGTCGTCAGATTCATTGAATTTAAAAGTGAATTACCGAGATACAACGAGATTGACACAGGTTGTAGCC
>CANFOP010000158.1 GCA_947448685.1 Chitinophagaceae bacterium
AATTTTACTGATGTTGGTTTTAAAAATGACATAAGAATGTAGTTTATCCAACGCAAATTGTAATTGTGTTGGAAGATTAATTAATTATGTAAAAAGAATAATTCCCAACGGCTTTATAACTGTTGGGAATATTTCAAATAACATAGATAGTTTTTGAATTATTTACGGAGACCTAACTTTTCAATCAATGACCTGTATCCGGTAAGATCGTGCTTGCTTAGATAAGTCAATAAACGCTTACGCTTACCTACCATCATCATCAAGCCTCTTTGAGAAGAAAAATCCTTCTTGTTACCTTTTAAATGATTTGAAATGTGATTAATACGCTCAGTGAGCAATGCAACCTGCCCTTCAATGGAACCAGTGTTGGTTGATTTACCTCCATATGTAGTAAATATGGATACTTTTTTTTCGCTTGTTAAATGAGACATTTGTTTCTTTTTTTTAAAACGCTTTGTTTTATTTCTTTATTTATCGAGTGCAAAGGTAATAAAAACTATTGATAAATACCATAAAACATTTTACGTCTTTTTTTAAATTTACCCATTTCAACAAAAAATCAATTCAAATACCCATTCATTTTAAAATTGAAAACTGCTACAAAAACTGCAAATTTGTATAATTGAAATATAAAATAATATACTCTAATACATTAATTTTATTATATCTTGTCCGTAATATTTTTTACTGTTACCAATGATTTGAATTATGATCAGCGAATGAATCGCATTTGTCAGTCTTTATCCGACAACGGATATTCTGTACATCTGATAGGAAGAAAAAAAAAGTCATCCATCCAACTTCATCAAAAATCATATCTTCAAACCAGATTGTATTGCTTTTTTGAAAAAGGAAAACTATTTTATATAGAATATAATATCAGACTATTTTTTTTTCTACTTTTTAGAAAAATGGATGGGATTTGTGCAATTGATCTTGATACAATATTACCCTGCCTGTTGATTTCCAAGTTAAAACGGATTCCAAGAATTTACGATGCTCATGAACTTTTTTGCGAAATGAAAGAGATTGTATTACGTCCGAGAATTTATGAATTATGGAAGTGGATTGAACGAAAATCAGTTCCAGCATTCAAACATGCATACACTGTAAACAAACCAATTGCCGATGAATTCAAAAAAATGTACCCTGTAAATTTTGATGTCATCAGAAGTATAGCAAATTATCAACCTTCCGCTGAACAATCGATCAGAGAAAAATTCATATTGTATCAAGGTGCTGTAAATGAAGGCCGATGTTTTGAATCTCTCATTCCTGCAATGAAATTTATTGATTGCAAACTCATTATTTGTGGTGACGGAAATTTCATGAACAAGGCTATTAAACTGGTTGAACAATATCAACTGGAACATAAAGTTATTTTCAAAGGCATGATCGAACCGGAAGAACTTCGAAAAATAACCCAATCGGCCTATATTGGCACTACTTTTTGTGAAAAAGAGTCTTTATCTACCTATCTTTCCCTGGCCAATAGGTTTTTTGATTACCTACACGCTTTTACCCCGCAAGTTTGTGTAAACTTTCCAGTGTATGAAGAATTGAACAAATCACACGAAATTGCTGTTTTAGTTAATAATACTTCCACTGAAGAAATAGCAAAAGCAATTAATTCAATTTTGAATGATGAAATTCGTTGGTTGCAACTGCATGAAAACTGTAAAATAGCCGCTAAAGAAATTAACTGGCAACAGGAAGAAAAAAAACTGATTCATTTTTACAATCAAATATTTGGATAGACATCTACATATTATCACCCACGAGGTACCATGGCCCGCTGATTATGGCGGATTATATGATTTGTTTTATAAAATCAAATATCTCCATCAGGCAGGCATTAAAATCCACTTGCATTGTTTCAGCAAACAAAAAAACAACCAACCTATTCTCAACAGATACTGTGAATCTGTTCAATATTATTCAAGAAAAAAGTGCTATTCTGTTTTTCAAATAGGTATTCCATATATTGTTCAATCCAGAAGAAGCAGGATCTTGCTTGACAATTTAAATAAAGATGATTATCCAATTTTGATGGAAGGTATTCATTGTACTTTTTATCATCATCTACTTGCGCAAAAAAGAAAAATATTCATTCGGTTACACAATTCAGAATGTAACTATTATAAGCATCTAGCAGATTATGAATACAATTTTTTCAGAAAAATGTATTTCAAGATTGAATCGCTGATGCTTCATCGATATGAAAAAAAACTTGCTAAAAATGCAAATTATTGGTGTGTAAGCAAACTTGATATCGATTTTTATAAAAGTAATTTTCAGGCAGAAAACATGTTGTTTTTGCCTGTATTTACACCTTGGACAAACATAAAGTCATTACCAGGTGTTGGAAATTATTGCCTGTACCATGGTAACTTGTCGGTCAATGAAAATGAAAAAGCAGCCATTTGGCTATTGGAGGAAGTTTTCAGTAAAATCAACATTCCTTTTGTGATTGCAGGAAAAAATCCATCTCATAAATTAAAAAAGCTGGCCCACAGTTTTTCTCATACCTGTATCGTAGAAAACCTATCTGAGCATGAAATGGATGATTTAATAAAGAAAGCTCAAATCAACATCCTGCCTTCTTTTAATAAAACAGGTGTGAAATTAAAAATACTTCATGCTCTTACAAATGGAAGACATTGTTTGGTCAACAACAATGCTGTAAAAGGAACTGGATTATCTCAATATTGTCATATTGCAAATGACTCAACCCAGTTCAAAGATCTGATTTTGCAGTTATTTCAGAAGTCTTTTAATGATGAAGAAGTTTATAAAAGAAATGAAATCGTTGAAGTTTTGTATAACAATACTGTCAATGCCGAACTTATCAATACATGGATACACTAGCATTGTCCCACAATCTACGATTCTCGGTTTTAATGGTTCTCGCAGGAAATTTATTGATAACCATATAATCATGCGTTGCCATAACAATGCTTGTATTTGAGTCCTTACAGATTTGAAAAAGAAGTTGCATAATTTCATCACTTGTTTCAGGATCCAGGTTACCAGTAGGCTCATCGGCAAGTATTAATTTGGGAGAGTTTAACAACGCTCGGGCGATATCGATCCTTTGCTGTTCTCCTCCACTCAATTCAAAAGGCATTTTAAGTCCCTTATCTTTTAGATTTACTTTGTTAAGCACGTCTGCGATTTTTTCTTTCATTAAATTTTCGTCTTTCCATCCTGTTGCTTTTAAAACAAAGCGAAGGTTTTCATTTACATTTCTGTCTGTAAGCAATTGAAAATCCTGAAAGACCACACCAATGTTTCTTCTCAAAAAAGGAACGGTTTTCCATGTCATTTTGGAGAGATCAAAACCTACTACCCATCCCTGACCATCAGTCAATTCAATATCTCCATATAAAGTTTTAAGCAAACTGCTTTTGCCTGTTCCTGTTTTTCCAACCAGATAAACAAATTCTCCTTTTTCAACAGAAAAGTTCACATCAGTCAGAACCAGAGAATCACCCTGGTAAATATTTACGTTTCTTAATTCTATAATAGATTGCGACATTGCTTGATTTTTAATTATAACAAATGTAATGTTTACAAATTTAATAAACAATTGATATTAAAACATTATGAAAACCTTATAATAGTTACTCATTGAATGAAATTTCTATCCATATCAAATAAAGAAAATTGTAATTAATCAATTAATTTCGCTGTAACAATTGATAATGAAAATCTACACCAATATAAACGAGTTGCCTGTTTTTAAAAATGCTGTAATTACAGTTGGCTCTTTTGATGGTGTGCATACCGGTCATTCCAAAATTATTCATCAATTAATCGAAGAAGCCAAACTTATTGATGGCTGTTCTGTTGTGATAACTTTTTATCCGCATCCTAAAAAAATTGTTGGTAACAATGATTATTCCAT
>CANFOP010000159.1 GCA_947448685.1 Chitinophagaceae bacterium
GAAAGTGGAACTAAAGCCTGTGGAAAAAACAACAAATGTGAGTGAAGATTAATCATGAAAAAACGAACAACATTTCTTTCGGTCTTTTCAATTTAATGTAAAGTCAATCATTTTTCAAATTTGTATCATGCTTGAAAAAATAAAACAACTTGCCAAAAAATACTCACCTGAATTCGTCGAAGTTCGCCATCATTTGCATGCCAATCCAGAGTTGAGCTATGAAGAATTTAACACCTCCGCATTTATTCAGCAAAAACTGTTCAGTTGGAACATTCCTTTTGAGGTAAAAGCAACTACCGGTGTAATTGGATTGATTAAGGGCAAAAACCCTGATAAGAGAGTCATAGCTCTTCGTGCCGATATGGATGCATTGCCCATACAAGAAGAAAATGAAGTGGCTTACAAGTCAACGATACCAGGAATAATGCATGCATGTGGACATGATGTGCACACTACTTGTTTATTGGGAGCCGCAAAAATTCTAAATGAAACAAAAGAGGAATGGGAAGGTACCATTAAATTGATTTTTCAACCAGGCGAAGAAAAAAATCCGGGAGGTGCAAGTTTACTCATCAAAGAAGGGGTGCTTGAAAATCCTGCACCTGAAAAAATATTTGCATTGCATGTTCATCCGGGAATGGAAGTTGGTACATTCAGTTTCAGAGGAGGCATGGTAATGGCCAGTGCTGATGAGATATTCATTACAATAAAATGTAACGGAGGGCATGCGGCAGCACCTCAGTTCACAGCCGATTCTATTTTAATTGCCTCACATCTTGTCATCAGTTTGCAACAAATCATAAGCAGAAACAACAATCCATTTAATCCCAGTGTATTGTCCATCACATCCATGAATGGAGGAAACACGACTAATGTGATTCCTTCTGAAGTAAAGTTAATGGGCACTTTAAGAGCGATGAATGAAGAATGGAGATTCAAGGCACATGAATTAATCATTCGTCAAACTAAAGAACTGGTAACAGCTATGGGAGCAGAAGCAGATGTAAGAATCGATGTGGGGTATCCATTTGTATGGAATGATGAAAATTTGACAAAGCAAGCAAAAGATTTAGCTTGTAACTATGCTGGCGCTGCAAATGTTTCTGAAACAGAATTGAGGATGGGGGCAGAAGATTTCGCATATTATAGCCATAAAATACCCGGGTGTTTTTTCAGATTGGGTGCCGGCAATAAAGAAAAGAACATTGTCAGCAATGTTCATACCCCAACTTTCAATATAGATGAATCTGCCATTGAAAACGGAATAGGTATGATGGCATGGTTAGCAATCAGCGGATAGGACAAATTAAATGTGTACCTTACTTCAAAATCATCTGTTATGAAAATTGCTTTTCATGGCGCTGCAAGAACTGTTACCGGTTCAAAGCACCTTATCACATTAACTAATGGGAAAAAATTATTACTTGATTGTGGTATGTTTCAGGGCATGGGTCAGGAGACTGCAGAACTCAACAGCACATTCGGCTTCAATCCTGCAGAAATAAACTATGTAATTTTATCACATGCTCATATAGATCATTGTGGCCTGATACCTAAGTTAATCAAAGATGGATATAACGGTAAAGTATATGCGACGCCAGCAACAAAAGATCTTGCAAAAGTGTTGATGGAAGATTCAGCAGGTATTCAAGAGGCCGATGTGCAGTTTGAAAACAAAAAAAGAGCGTTGTTGGGACTACCTTATTTAAAGCCCCTTTATACAACAGAAGACGCATTGATAGCTGCAGACCATTTTGAAACTGTGGATTACAATAAGTGGTTTACGATAGATGAGAATTTTGAATTTTGTTTTACAGATGCCGGACACATCATTGGAAGTGCGGCTGTTCATCTTAAAATAAATGAAAACGGAAAAAAAAGTACGCTTACATTCAGCGGAGATGTGGGACGTTACCGAGACATTATTTTAAAATCACCTGCAGAATTCCCTCCAGCCGATTACATTCTTCTTGAGTCTACCTATGGGAACAGTTTACATGACGAACATCAACCCACTACAGATGCCTTATTGAAATGGATTGAACATACCTGCCAAAAGAA
This sequence comes from Chitinophagaceae bacterium, assembly GCA_947448685.1. GTDB lineage: Bacteria > Bacteroidota > Bacteroidia > Chitinophagales > Chitinophagaceae > Ferruginibacter. The sequence continues at coordinate 2,062 of CANFOP010000159.1, forward strand.
AAAAGGGAAATTGATCATACCTGCATTCAGTGTCGGCAGAACGCAAGAAATTTTATACTCACTGAATCAATTGGAACTGGAAAACCGGTTACCTGAATTAGAATATTTCGTAGACAGTCCTTTGAGTACTAAAGCCACTCAAATAATTAAAAGTTTTCCTCAGTATTTTAATTCCCGCATTCAGAAAGTGTTACAAAGCGACAATGATCCCTTTGAGTTCAAGGGATTAAAGTTTGTAAAATCGGTAGATGAATCAAAAATGCTCAATTACTACAAAAACCCCTGTGTGATTATTTCAGCAAGTGGTATGGCTGAAGCAGGAAGAGTGAAACATCATATCAGCAATAATATTGAAAACAGTAAAAATACCATTTTGTTGACAGGCTATTGTGAACCGCGTTCATTAGGCGGGAGATTGATGAAGCGCCCCAGTGAAGTAACTATATTTGGTCAGTCTCATGAAGTGAATGCCGAAATTGCTGAAATGAGAAGTATGAGTGCTCATGGAGACTATGATGATCTTTGCCAATTTCTGGCATGCCAGGATCCAAGATCTGTAAAAAAATTGTTCATCGTACATGGAGAATATCCTGTTCAGATTGATTTCCAAAAAAGACTTATCAGAAAGGGATATATGGATGTGGAAATTCCGTCGATGCATCAGGAAATAGGATTAGGATAAATTAAAAGTACACAACATAGTAATTTCAATAACCCATTTGTTAATCATTAAAACAAAATACCAAATATGAAATCAGAAAAAACAAAAAAAATCACCTATTGGGCGCTGACAGGATTGGTGTCATTTATTTTTCTTGGAAGTGCTATTGGTAAATTCACTGCAAATGAAGAAGCGCTTAAAATGGCCGCTGGATTTGGCCTTGACGCAAAAACATACACCCTGTTGGGTATAGTTGAAATTATTTGCCTTATTCTTTTTATCATTCCAAGAACCGGAATTATCGGAACATTACTATTAGCAGCATACATGGGTGGCGCTATTGCCTCACACCTGGAACATGGCGTATCTATTGTTGCGCCATGCATCATTCAATCATTTATATTCCTGGTTGCATTTTATCGTTTTCCCGAACTACGAATCAAATTATTAAACTCAAACTCATGAATAGAATACTTGTCATCTTAACCATAGATATAGAAAACCTTCCAAGTAATTTTCCACAGATACTGCAACAAGAGCGTGAAGTTGTTGCTCAATGGAAAAAAGATGGATATTTAGAACAACTTTTTTTAAGGCCAACTAAAAATGGCGCTGCTCTTATACTTAAAGACATAGATGAAGAAAAAGCAAATGAAATGGTTAAAACACTTCCATTTTATGCTTTAAAAAAATCAATTGAAGTGCTGCCACTCATCAAAGATTCTGAATATTAATAATTAAAAATAGATGGTTATTTTTAGTGGATAGAAAAATCATTTGGCTGGATTGATTTCAATTTTAATGTAAATTTTATTCGCAGAAACCTCAGTAATACTGAGGTTTTTTTTATTGCGGGCATATTTACCGGAAGTTTAGAGTTTTTGAAAAATGCAAATAAAAATATATCCCGACTTGTCTCTTTTAGTGCGGTGACAGTAATTTCTGGATAGTATCCTTCATTTTTGAATTTGTTATTGCCTTTACATTGACGATTTTATTGGTCATTTCATTTAA
>CANFOP010000160.1 GCA_947448685.1 Chitinophagaceae bacterium
AAGGGTTTAAGGGTTTAAGGGTTTAAGGGTTTAAGGGTTTAAGGGTTTAAGGGTTTAAGGGTTTAAGGGTTTAAGGGTTTAAGGGTTTAAGGGTTTAAGGGTTTAAGGGTTCTAGGGTTCAAGGGTTCAAGGTTAAGTTTTTTTTTACTTTTTAATTATTTCTATGAATATCACACTCCCTCAACATTTTCATCCACAATCCAGGGTTTGGATTTATCAAAGTGACAGAATTTTCAATGAAAATGAAACCCGAGAAATTAAGGATATCGTAGAAAACTTTGTGCAAACATGGAAAAGCCATGGGGATAAAGTAAAAGGATATTGCCATGTTTTTTTCGATATGTTCATCATCTTGATGGCAGATGAATCTTCAGTTCCTGTGGGTGGATGCAGTACCGACAGTTCTGTAAGAATTATTAAAGAAATTGAAAAAAAATTCAATTTGAATTTATTCAACAGAGAGTTACTGACTTTTATAATAAATGAAAAACCATTGCAAATTCCGTTAAATAAAATTGAAGACGCATTGAATAACGATGAAATAAATGGAGAAACACTTTATTTCAATAATACCATTTCAACTAAATATGAATTTGAGGTAAATTGGCTAATACAATTGAAAAACAGTTGGTTAAATAGATTTATTAAATCACCCATTTTGTAAAAGTGTTACCTCATTTATTCATCTCTTCTTTCTGACATCCTGTCACTTTTGATAATTATTGTTGTATCTTTGCAACTATAATTTTGAATATATAATGGAGAATTGGATATTAGATAAAACACACGATGAAACAAGGCAGGGCGAAGCGTTCTCTTCTGAAATTATTACCAACGAACAATTTATCAAACACTTCTACATAGAAAGTTATGGCTGCGCCATGAATTTTGCCGACAGTGAAGTTGTAGCCTCCATTTTGAACAAAGAAAAAATTGGATCCACTTCGGATTTGAATAAAGCAGATATCATTCTGGTGAATACTTGCTCAATCAGAGAAAAAGCTGAAGAAAAAATAAGGAAACGCCTCACTGAATTTCGTCAATTGAAAAAACAAAACCCGGGTCTAATCATTGGTATTCTGGGATGCATGGCTGAAAGACTCAAAGGTAATTTGCTGGAAGAAGAAAAGTTGGTTGATATTGTTGTTGGACCTGATGCATACAGAAGCTTACCGCAACTTATTGAAGAAGCTGAAACCGGACAAAAAGCAGTCAATGTATTGCTAAGCAGAGAAGAAACTTATGCAGACATATCTCCCATCAGGCTAAATAGCAATGGTATCAATGCTTTTGTTAGTATTATGCGGGGTTGTAACAATATGTGTTCTTTTTGTGTAGTTCCATTTACCAGAGGACGAGAAAGAAGCAGAAGTGCAATCAGCATTATTGCTGAATGTGAAGCATTGTTTAATGATGGATACCGGGAAGTTACTTTGCTCGGTCAAAATGTGGACAGTTATCATTGGATAGATGATTCAACAGGAAATGCTGTTAGTTTTGCACTACTGTTGGAGAAAGTTGCATTGATAAATCCGTTACTAAGAGTCAGATTTTCCACCTCCCATCCAAAAGACATCACCGACGAAGTGTTGTTCACTATGAAAAAATACGACAATATCTGTAACTATATCCACCTGCCGGTTCAAAGCGGAAGTACCAGAATGCTGGAAATGATGAACCGTACTTACAGCAGAGAGTGGTATATAGACAAATTCAATCGTATCAAAGAAATCATACCTGATTGTGGCATATCTACAGATCTCATTGCAGGATTTTGTACAGAAACAGAGGAAGATCATAAGGCATCGTTGAGTTTGATGGAATATTGCAAATACGACCTGGCTTACATGTACTACTATTCTGAAAGACCCGGCACCTTGGCTGCAAGACAATACAAAGATGATGTTACGCTCGAAACAAAAAAACGCAGATTACAGGAAATGGTTGCATTACATAGAATCCATTCATTGGAAAGCATGCAGAAAGATGTAGGTAAAACATTCAAAGTATTGATAGAGGGAACATCAAAAAAAAATGAAGATGAATATTATGGGCGCAATGACCAAAATAAAGTAGTGGTGTTTCCAAAAATGAATTTCAATAAAGGTGAGTATGTGATGGTAACCGTTCATAGTTGTACTGCAGGAACCCTATTAGGAAAAGCAATTGATTAAACAATGGATTTACAGTTAATTAAAAACAGATTTGGTATAATTGGAAATGCTCCTGCATTGAATCACGCGCTCAATGTAGCAACACAGGTTGCCAATACCGACCTGAGCGTATTAATAAATGGAGAGAGCGGAGTCGGTAAAGAGGTTTTTTCTCAAATTATACATTCTCTTTCTTCCAGAAAACATAATCCCTTTATAGCAGTGAATTGTGGTGCCATTCCTGAAGGCACTATTGATTCTGAATTATTCGGACACGAAAAAGGCTCTTTTACCGGAGCGGTAGATAGTCGTAAAGGATATTTCGAAACAGTCAATGACGGAACTATTTTTTTGGATGAAATAGGTGAAATGCCATTGGGTACTCAAGCCAGGCTGCTTCGTGTATTAGAAACAGGTGAATACATCAGAGTAGGTAGCAGTAAAGTTCAAAAAACAGACGTTCGTGTAATAGCAGCCACCAATAAGGATTTACTTGAATATACCAATAAAGGAAAATTCAGGGAAGATCTTTATTACAGGTTAAATACCGTTCCTATAAGAGTACCTGCACTCAGGGACAGACAAGAAGATATAATTTTATTATTCAGAAAATTTGCTACAGATTTTGCTGAAAGATACAAAACCAGTCCTGTTCAGTTAAGCGATGATGCAAAAACAATTTTGATAAATCACGCTTGGCCGGGAAATGTGAGGGAATTGAAAAATATCGCTGAACAAATTTCTGTTTTAAGTAAAGACAAAAATATTTCAGGCGATCAACTCACTGCATTTTTACCCGAACATACTCATTCAAGATTACCTGCTCTGAGCGGAGGTCCCGGAACTGTCAGCCAAGCTGAATTTGCCAACGAAAGAGAAATATTGTACAAGTTGTTCTTTGATATGAAAAAAGATGTAAATGAACTGAAAAAAATGTTTTTCGACATCATTCAAAATCCAAATATCAATCAACATGCACATGTACCAATTTTTGATTCCAATAACAATATGGAAATTAACACTGTAAAGGAATTGAATGGCAATATGAGCAACAATTTTTCACAACCTGCCACGCCAGTAATTTTAAGAAACGATACCAACCATCCATTACAACAACATATTGATGTGGAAGAATCGCTAAGTATTGTTGACAAAGAAAAAGAATTGATCATCAAAGCACTAAAAAAGCACCGTGGTAAAAGAAAAGACGCTTCTATTGATCTAGGTATTAGCGAAAGAACATTGTACAGAAAACTAAAAGAATACGACATCGAACATCTTTAACTCATCCATGTATTTTGGATTAAATTCAAGCAATTGAGCTTAAATATTACAATGAATAACAAACTAAGACTCTTTAAAATAAATTTGATACATTTATCTACCGGATTTTTACTTTTGTTTTTTTTCAGTTTTGCAACTTGTAAGTATTCCTTTAAGGACACCTCTCCTATCCCTGTGGAAGTGAAAAATTTCAGGGTCAATTATCTTGAAAATAAAGCTGAATATGTCAACACTC
>CANFOP010000161.1 GCA_947448685.1 Chitinophagaceae bacterium
AATCCCATTTTCTATTGGGCATATTTCCCCACAATGGATCCGCTTGAATATCGAATACATTTTTGGATACTTCTGCTAACTCACGAATGGTTGTTTTTTTACCGGAAGCTATATTAACTGATTTGCCATTTAACTTTCCGAAATCAGTATTCGCAATTAATAAAGTGGCATAAACCGCATCATCTATAAAAACGAAATCTCTTGAAATATCCGGCTGAACCAATGGAGGGAATTCTTTATTGAAACCTTTACTGATGATCATAGGAATCAAGCGGTCTGGCTCTTCATAAGGACCATAGATTGAATAGTAACGAACATTGCAAACATTCATTTCTTTCAGCGTTCCATAATACTTGATTAATTCAGCAGCAGAAGATTTAGAAACCGCATAATGACTGTTGGGCAAAGTTGATTGATTTTCCAAAGGTGCGGCACTGTTCAATCCATATTCGGAAGAACTTCCTGCATGCACAAAAGAAAAAATAGAATACTTGGAAGAAACTTCCAATAAATTCAGCAGTCCTGTAAAATTTGTTTTATATATCTTGTAAACATCATCTTGTTTCGAGTAAGCGCCATAAGCAGCTAAATCAAAAATCGTTTTGAAATTATGCTTTTCAAATAAGGAAGTCACTTTTTGCAAATCGGTAATATCACAGTGCAAGATGTTTTTCTCATTAAGATCATCCAGACGCCATGGAATGAATGGTTTGCTGGTAATGGCATACACATCATTTCTGATATTCATGATTGAACGCATCAAATTGGCACCGATAAAACCACCTGCTCCAAAAATTACTATGGGGCCATGCAGTTTTTTTATTTCTTCATTTATCTTCTCTTGTAACATTTTAATTCAATAAATCTTGAATGGAATTTAATAACGCATCTCCTTTTAATCCACTTTCTTCCTGATGCCATGATTGGTCTCCGTATTTTCCACTTGGATATCCTTTTGAAAATAAGTTGATATATTTTGATGGAGATGCTTGATTTTTCAACAAAAAAGGAGCAACAGCTTCATTTAATCCGCCATTGCCTGAATGTTCTTCGATGGTTAAAACTCTTTTACATTGAAGTACAGCATTTATCAATTCAGCAGGAATCTCTTCTACAGGAAAAATACTGACCACCCAAATTTCCAGCTTTTGATATATTTCATCAGGTAATTCCAACAGATTACCCAACACGGGACCGGCACCAATCACCACAGCGCCGGTACCGGATTTTATTTTTCTCCATGCTGCAAAAGGAGGAATCTGCTCATTTATATTAGCCGCTAAATTTAATCTTAGATAGTTGGGAAAAGGGTTATTAAGCATCCAAATGATGGCTTCGTTCACGTCGGAGGAAACAAATGGAACCAGCACTTTCATATTGGGCAATATTCTCATTGCTCCGATATCTTCATTATTATGGTGAGTTGAACCCATAATCCCATAACCATATCCACCACCATTACCTACTACTTTAACTGGTAGGTTATGCAAACAAACGTCATTTCTTAGTTGCTCGTAAGGACGTAATGTAACAAATGGAGAAATGCTGTAAACCCAAGGGATAAATCCTTCATAAGCGAGAGACGCAGCAACAGTAACCATGTTTTGTTCAGCCACACCGGCATTTATAAACTGTTCTGCAAAAACATTTCTAACTTCCTCCAATGCCATAAAACCCAAATCTCCGGTAATAAATACCTGCTTGGGGTATACAGAAAAATTATCAATTATTCCTTTTGCAAACTCTTTTCTCATTGTGTTATTTCAACTTTACAATTTAAATACATTACAGGTAAAATCAGTTACATCAAACTTCTAAATTCAACATCATCGCTTCATATTGAGATAAATTCATCGGAAGGTAATGACATTCCAATTTATCCTGCATACCCTCCCATCCATTTCCCTTGGTTGTATCGGCGATAATCACTGTCGGCTTTTTACAGTTTTCACAAGCATTTTTAACCTGTTGAAAATCAATGAAATCATGACCATTTATTCTCATCACGTCAAAACCAAAAGCCAATAACTTTTCATTCAATGGCTCCAATGGCATAATGGATTCAGTGTAACCAAATCCCTGCAATTTATTTCTATCAATAATCCAAATTAGATTATTCAATTGCTGCGCTTTGATAAATAATACTGCTTCCCAGGTACTACCTTCATTGATCTCTCCATCGGAAGTCACACAAAATATTTTCCTGTCATCCTTCTTCAATTTTGAAGCAAGGGCTAATCCTGCCGCCAAACTCAATCCATGACCAAGACTACCGGTAGCAAAAGGAATTCCTTTTATTTTATTTACGGGTGGATGTGCAGACAAGTATGTTCCATTTTTATAAAAAGTATTTATCTCATCTTCAGAAATAATACCTGCTTCAGCCCATACACTATACAGCACAGCCGCTGCGTGACCTTTTGAAAGCACCAACTCATCGTTTTCATTCATCCAGGAAAATTTCAGGAAAGTCAATATCTCAGCACATGACAAGGATGAACCAATATGTCCGGCCTTTGCATTAAAATACATTTTTAAGAATCTCTTCTTAACAGATTTTACAATAGAAGGTAGTTCAAGGACATTACTCATGTTATTTCAGTTATCCAGGATTGATAAAAATATAAATAAACCGATTTATTATTGATAAAAATAGCGATAATTTAATAATATATTTAACTGAATTTGATTTTAGTTTCAAAGATTAAAAAGTTTCAATATTTAGAGATTCTTTGATCAATGAAAATTATTTATTGTTTGAAGGAATAATTCCAGCCCGTTTCTCTTGTTTTCATCCAACAGGTAACTTATATTGTGTTTATAATATACATTTAAATCATACGCAGGATAATTCATTGAACCTACAATATCCTCAATTGTCATCAATGACTGTTGAATGGATTCATTGAATTGCACTAAAAAATCAGGAGGCAATTGTTTATTAGCCACCCAGGCAGCAAATACAAAAGGCAGACCTGTCATGGCTTTCCATTCAAGCCCCAAATCATATATATATTTTGAATGAGCTCTTTGCAAAAGTGCCCTGTCACCTATTACCAGCCCAGCTGTTTTACCTGAAATCATCATTTCGTAACCAACCTTTGATTCTTGTAAAATTGGAGCGATTTTCCAATGCTGGTTTAATAAGATTTTTAACAATGCTACAGAAGTTCGACTTTGATAATCCAAAAGAATGGTGTCAATTTCATGAATAGGGACTTCACTAAATAAACAAACGCTTGCCACTTCACCTTCAGTACCAATACAATAATCAGAAATAATATGATATTCTTTTAACAAAGGGATGGCTGCTACCGGAATCAACCCAACATCAATTTCGTCATTCATTAATTGTTCAGCCAATTTAGAGGGATAATCGAAATGCAAATTCAATTGCTTGTGCATTGCCCCATGCTCAAATGCGAAAGTAAGTGGTTTAGTATTCAAATAGCTGACTGCTCCAACCCTGATTTTGTTGTTCAATTTCTATGCTTTTTTGAAGTGCAATTTAACTATATATTTTTCATTTTTGGGAAGGGTCTTTAACGGTTCAAGGTTTAAGGGTTTAAGGGTTTAAGGGTTTAAGGGTTTAAGGGTTTAAGGGTTTAAGGGTTTAAGGGTTTAAGGGTTTAAGGGTTTAAGGGTTTAAGGGTTTAAGGG
>CANFOP010000162.1 GCA_947448685.1 Chitinophagaceae bacterium
CCTGTTTTAAAATAGGCTGTCCGAGATAATTTGTAGTTTTGTCCATATCAACTTTGTTGTGTGGTAACTACAAAATTGATAAAGGGTGGCCATAAAACCACCCTTATTTTAATTTTTTATCTCGGACAACAATATAAAAAAACCAAATAAATTAATTCATTTTTTAAATGATTAAAGAGATAAAAAAAGCCCCGGAAAATCGGGGCAAATATAAGTTGTGTTTGAATGGATTATCCCAAATAGGCTTTCAATGCTCCACTATATCTTGCTTTTTGCAAGCGCTTTATTGCTCTTTCTTTAATTTGACGAATACGCTCTTTGGTAAGGTCATATTTTAAACCAATTTGTTCAATGGTTACCCCATTCTCTCCATCCAGGCCGAAATATGCATTAACTATTTCAGCTTCACGGGGGCTTAATGATTTCAATACTCTGCGAATTTCATTTTTAAGTGAATCATGCATAACATCTTCATCAGTTTCATCTCCGCCTTTCAGCAAGTCACCCATAGCAACATCTTCTGCTTCATGAACAGGAGCATCCAAAGAAGTGTGTCTTGTATTACTTTGAAAAATATTATTGATTTCTGTTTCGCTCATCTCAAGCAATTCAGCCAATTCTTCAGTTGATGGCTCTCTTTCATGTTCTTGCTCAAATGCCATGTAGGCTTTGTTGGCTTTGTTGTAAGTTCCAATTTTATTTTGAGGCAAACGAACCAATCTTCCTTGTTCAGCCAATGCTTGAAGAATGGATTGACGAATCCACCAAACGGCATAAGAAATGAATTTGAAACCTTTTGTTTCATCAAAACGTTGAGCTGCTTTTATCAGACCAAGATTACCTTCGTTGATAAGATCACTCAATGAAAGTCCCTGATGCTGATATTGTTTAGCAACAGATACAACGAATCTTAAATTTGCTTGCACCAATTTATCCAATGCACGCTGATCCTGCATTTTTATTTTCTGTGCAAGAATGGTTTCTTCTTCAGGAGTAATCATTGAAATCTTGGAAATTTCCTGTAAATACTTTTCTACTGCCTGAGAATCACGATTGGTTATCTGAGTGGCTATTTTGAGTTGTCTCATCTTAATTATTTAATTCAACGTTTTATTTTGATTACCTGCTATCCTGTTGCATAATTCTTAGGAATCATTGAAAAGCAACGGATTTGCTACAGCGAATGCAAAGTTAACACTCAATTGTTGGATTTCATAGCAAAAGAATAAAAATCAATAAAAAATTTTAATACATCAAAAAGCGTGCCTAAAATATTGTTCAAGGTTCAAGGTTCAAGGTTCAAGGTTCAAGGTTCAAGGTTCAAGGTTCAAGGTTCAAGGTTCAAGGTTTGCATATTTTTATTATATATAAGGCGGGTGGTGCGTGTCGACACGAACCAAATATTTGAATTCAAGCGATTAATAATGTGTAGTTGGAATTTCTGAATTGAAAATTCCTAATGAACACGAAGCACTAATGATTTTTACTTTTTACTTTTGTAGCATGATAGATTTACGTTCAGATACTTTTACCAAACCAACAAAAGGAATGTTGGAAGCGATGAGTAATGCTGTTGTTGGAGATGATGTATTTGGAGAAGATCCCACTGTAAATATTTTAGAAGCTACCACAGCAGAAATGTTCGGAAAGGAAGCATCTTTATTTTGTCCAAGTGGGACAATGACAAATCAAATTGCCATCAAATGCCATACAAATCCCGGAGAGGAAATTATATGTGACAAACAAAGTCATGTTTATATTTATGAAGGAGGAGGAATTGCGTTCAACAGTAGTTGCCAGGTTAGAGCTATTGAAGGTAATCGGGGGAAAATTAATGCTGAGCAAATTCTTGAAAACATTAATCCGATAGATATTCACAGACCTGCAACATCTCTAGTTTCTATTGAAAACACTGCCAACAGAGGTGGTGGTAGTTGTTATGAATTGGATGATTTAATCGCAATAAAAAAAACTTGTAAAGAAAATAATCTTGCCCTTCATTTAGATGGAGCAAGAATTTGGAATGCAATTGTTCATAAAAAGCATTCCCCATTTCAATTCGGAGAAATTTTTGACAGTATTTCTGTTTGTTTGAGTAAAGGTTTGGGCGCTCCCATTGGAAGTCTTTTAATAGGCAACTCATCATTCATCAATAAAGCAAGAAGGGTAAGAAAAGTGATGGGTGGCGGAATGCGACAAGCAGGTTATTTGGCTGCTGCCGGCATGTATGCTCTTGAAAATAATATTGAAAGATTATCTCAGGATCATGAGCATGCAAAAATGATAGGTGCTGCTTTGCTTAAAAAAGATTTTATTTCAAACATACTTCCTGTAGAAACCAATATGATTATTTTTGAGGTAAGTGGAAAATACACAGCCAATACTTTTGCTGCTTATTTGAAACAACATCAAATATTATGTATACCTATTTCGGCCAAACAAATAAGAATGGTTACTCATTTGGATATTACACCAGATATGGTAGATTCAATCCTGTATCAAATTGATAAAGCATAATGATTACAGAGTGATTATTTGATTAATCCAGCCTTTTTGAAAACTCTCTGTCAACAAGCCCAAATAAAACCTCGGGCTTCAATGTTCTCCACTGAGGTATCTCCATCAACTCTACATAATTTGTCAACCTTGCTTTTTTGAAATCGTATTTACTCTGTTCAGTGAAATTAATGATTGATATCCAGCCATTGTCATCTGATAATCTGTCAAGCCAGTCTTCATAATAACTGTCATCGCTACTGTGAAAATTTAATACGTTTTCAGCAATCAACATAAACTTGACAATACCATCAGCAGACATCATATCCGTAATATTTCTTCTGAGTGTCATGATATCATTTTCAATAGCATCATTCCACTCTCCTATCAGTTCAATTATTGCGAACCTCTGTTCATAATCCGCAAAGAGGATTTTCATGAATAATGTTCGAGATCCGAAATTGTCCCATTGAGGATGAATATAGTAATTATAGATTGTTTCAGAGTATTCGAATTCACTATACTCTCTTCCATAAAAAGGCGATTTTTCATCTTCTTCCGCCATATACAAATGGCGCCAATTAAAGTATGGTTCTATATTTTGCAATTGATTAAAATGGAAGATAAAATTAAATCAAAAGAAGTTAAATTAAAATTGTATTAAAAAAAATAGGCTGCCCATTTCAGACAGCCTATTTTTAATTAAGCAATAAAAATATTAGTGATTGTTCACTATCAATTCTGTTCTTCTGTTTTTAGCACGTCCTTCTTCAGTGGAATTGTCAGCGATTGGTTTTTCTGAACCATATCCTGTAGATTTAAGACGAGTAGCCAAAATGCCTTTACCGATAAAGTAATCTCTAACAGCATCAGCACGAGCCTGAGACAATGTCTTGTTGTTTTCAGCATTTCCTGTATTGTCAGAATGACCTTCAATGGTTAAATTTAAAGTTCTGTCTGATTTCAAAATTTCAAACACTCCATCCAATGCTTTCTTGGAAGTCTCAGCCAATTGAGCGCTGTTTGTTTCAAAGAAAATATTTTTAGCTTCGTAACTTACTTTTTCAATGATTTCCTTTTTGATTACCGGACATCCCTGATTGCTTGC
>CANFOP010000163.1 GCA_947448685.1 Chitinophagaceae bacterium
AGCAGCAGCTGTTTTTCCATACAATCTTTCAATAAAAATGCTAACCACAAAATTATTGATACCTCCCTCCTGCCAACCTTTTATTTCTTGCCAGGGAATGACACTTGTGACACTAAGATTCATCAACAAATACAACAACATTATTCCTCCAATTGAAATGAACATACTTCGAGGAATATTCTTATCGGGTTTTTTAATTTCTGCCCCAAGATGACAAACATTATAATATCCAAGATAACTGTAGATAGTTTTTACGCATGCCTGACCAAAAGAAAAAGACAACAACATGTTTAAGCTTAAAAAATGGATTGTTTCATTGGCTGTATGTAACAAATTTCCATGAGTAATTCCTCCTGTGATAATCCAAAGCAAGGTTGCCAGTACACCTACCCAAAGCAATACACCTACTTTCCCAATATTTTCAATTTTCCGATACAACAAAAAAGTAACCATGATTATTACAAATCCGGAGATACCCTTTTGTTGCCAGATACTCAAGTCAGGTATCACATACAAAGAATAAGTTGCAAAGCCTATAGCAGCAGAAGCGGCTACTAAAGGTGCCTGAATGATAGTTTGCCAGACGTATAAAAAACTCATTAATTTGCCTGCTTTTTCTTTACCGTAAGCTTCATTCAAAAAATTAAAACTTCCACCTGCGAAGGGATAAGCCGCGCCCAATTCACTCCAAATCATTGCATCCACCAATGATAAAATAGCCCCTGCAATCCATGCGTAGATGTACATTCCTCCAATGTATCCAATCACAATAGGCAGGGTAATGAACGGACCAATACCAACCATGTCAATCATATTCAAAACTGTAGATTGGAAAAGACCTAACTTTCTTTGAAGCATCTTAATGGAACTTTTAATTAGACTTGTAAATATAAGCAGATATCAAATTATAACTGGTTATAGGAAACTATTTGTCAATTTACTTCAACATTTAGTTTTTAAATTTGTTAGAATAAATAAAAGTCAGACATGCAAAAAATCGTAATAGCCGTAACTGGAGCAAGTGGTGCCATTTATGCAAAAATATTATTGAACAAGTTATCAAAGATGACTGTTCAAATAAATGAATTATCACTTTTAATGACAGAAAATGCAAAAGAAGTATGGCATACGGAATTAGAAGATAAAAGTTATTTGAATTTACCAGTACAATACTTTAATCAAAATGATTTCCATGCACCCTTTGCATCGGGTTCGGGGCAATATAATACTATGATTATAATACCATGTAGTATGGGCACTTTAGGCAGAATTGCAGGAGGGATATCAAATGACCTGATCACAAGAGCTGCTGATGTGGTTTTGAAAGAAAGAAGAAAATTGATTTGTGTTGTCAGAGACACACCTTATAATCTTATACACATCAAAAATATGGAAACTGTTACATTAGCGGGAGGCATTATTTGCCCCGCAACTCCTTCATTTTACAGCAAACCCACAAGCATTGAAGAAGTAGCGGAAACAGTCGTCGACCGGGTAATTGACCTTGCAGGACTTCCGAATGAAACTTTTCGTTGGGGAAAATAATTTTTATTACCTCAAATCAACTATTTCTACACCAGGATATTTTTTAGCATCAAATGCAAATGTGTTATCAATGATGTTGCCTCCCGTTTTCATATTACTGATACTGTAGGTATATCTGCTACCTGATTTTTCAAATACCTTGGTTGTATAAATTGTTGACTGGTCTATATGTAATAGCACTTTGAAAAAAGGTTTTGTTTTGTCAATGGGAGTTAATTCAAGCTCTTGCATATTCTTTCCGCCTTCTTTCACCATGCCATTGAGTTTATATAAAAAATCTTTATCGTAGAAATTAGTAAACAACTTTTGAGGAGTAATTGAATTGGCACTTGGGTCAATTTTATTAATCGTTACTTCATTGGATGATTTTTCGTACGTCCAAGTGGTGGATCCGTCTGAAAAAATATCCTGTCCGGGAACAGAAATTCTATACTTCATACCCTTCATAAAAACACTTCCCTTTTTTGAGCCTACATTTTTACCAGAGGCATTATCGATTTTAAGTAAAAAATTTGCTTGTACGGACTTATAACTTTTGAATTTAGCACTAACAGCATCAAGAATTTTTTTGGCATCTGCATCGCTTTTACCCATTCCTTTTGTTGCCTGAGCATTGATGGAGGATATTGTAATTAAAACCCCTGAAAACAACACTAATAACTTCTTCATTTTATTTTATTATAATAATTAGTTTAGCATTAAAGTGCAAATATAAGAAATCAAGCGCTACACCGTATTGCTATTCCGTTAAAGATTTAATCAAATTTGTTAATATATTTTAAATCGAATCATCCCATCCTATTGAATGAAAATGATACCGAAACGAAAAATCAGATTCGCAAAAAGAGTGGTGAAAATTGGGGAAATGATGTGAATGATGAAATGGAATACCGTAAAATAATTTCATCTATAAATAGTACATTTGTTGACTATGGCCAAAGCAACAGGTGAAACTCCTTTAATGCAGCAACACAATGCAATCAAGGCAAAATATCCCGATGCAATTTTGCTTTTCAGAGTAGGCGATTTTTACGAAACATTCGGGCAAGATGCCATCAATGCATCTGCTGTTTTGGGTATAACACTTACCAAAAGAAACAATGGGAATGCTTCTTCTTTGGAATTGGCTGGCTTCCCTCACCACGCACTGGATACCTATTTGCATAAACTTGTTAAAGCAGGATACAGAGTTGCCATATGTGATCAATTGGAAGATCCGAAAACTACGAAAGGAATTGTGAAAAGAGGTGTAACGGAATTGGTAACACCCGGTGTTGCAGTAAATGACAAATTGCTGGAACACGGAAGCAATAATTTTCTGGCATCTTTACATATCGAAGAAAATAAAATTGGAATTGCTTTTTTAGATATTTCAACAGGGGAGTTTTTTATCGCTGAAGGAGATAAGGATTATACTGATAAATTGCTGCAAGGACTACAACCCGCAGAAGTAATATATCAAAGAAACAAACAGGCTTTTTTTAAAGAAAACTTTGGCAAATCATTTTTCACTTATTTACTCGACGAGTGGATTTTCAGTGAATCATATGCCACAGAAATCTTGTTGAAACATTTTGGCACACATAGTCTGAAAGGCTTTGGAGTAGAGGGTCTTTCCGCAGGTATCATTGCCTCTGGGGCTATTCTGCACTATCTGAAAGATACTGAACACCCCCATTTACAGCATATCACTTCCCTTCAAAGAATCAATAAGGACGATCATTTATGGATGGACAGGTTTACCATCCGAAACCTTGAGTTGATTAGTCATAACGATCAGGCACAAACGCTGTTTAAAACAATCAATAACACGATTTCTCCCATGGGTGCCCGCCTGTTGAAACGGTGGATGCTGATGCCATTGAATGACATTCACAGAATTAATGAACGTTTGAACACTGTTGAATTTTTTATCAAAGAAACAGATAAAAGAAACAGTATTTGTCAGCACATCAAACAGGCAGGTGACATAGAAAGACTGGCTGCAAAAGTACCTTTAAAAAAAATCAACCCC
>CANFOP010000164.1 GCA_947448685.1 Chitinophagaceae bacterium
ATCGTTACAAAGAAAACTACCACCTCTGATACTTTTTTTCGCAACATAAGGTTCATCCGGATCATAACTTTTTGCAGAACCTTGAGGATTCAAAGACAACCTTCCTGTTAATGTTTTGTAATATTCAGCATTATACCAATCATGACACCATTCCCAAACATTGCCAGCCATATCATATAATCCATAACGGTTAGGGTTAAACGATTTTACTGGAGCAGATTTAATAAACCCATCTGCCTTAGTGTTATAGTAAGGGAAATCGCCCTCCCAGGAATTGGCTTTTGGCTTTCCAACATTAACAGCTTCATTACCCCAGGGATAAATATTATTTTCTAAACCTCCTCTTGCAGCAAATTCCCATTCAGCTTCAGTTGGCAATCTTTTCCCTGCCCATTTACAATATGCCATCGCATCATACCAACTTACCTGTACAACAGGATAATTTTCTTTACCCTTTATATTACTTTTAGGTCCTGAAGGATGTTTCCAATCTGCACCAGCAACCCATTCCCACCATTGAGTACAATCATTCAAATCTACAGGCGAATTGGTTTGTTTGAAAACAAGCGATGATGGCACCAATAAATCTTCAGATGGTTTAGACGTTCCGGGAGGTAAAGATTTTTTTAATTCTTCCCAATCAGGTTTTTTTTCAGCAGTAGTAATGTATCCGGTAGCATCTATGAATTTTTGAAATTGCGCATTTGTCACTTCAGTTGCATCCATTAAAAATGAATCGACTCTTACTTTATGTTTAGGATATTCATCCTCACTTGCTTGATTATTATCTCCACCCATATCATAAACTCCACCGGGAATTAACACCATTCCAACTGTATTGATATCCGTGTTAGAAAAATTAAATGCACTATCATGAGCTACAAACCTTGGAGGAATAGCCATGCAGGAATGAGTAGTATCATTTTTTTGTGCATCAACATTTCCCTTTTTGGCATTGTTGCAAAAAGAAAAACTAAGAAGCTGAATAAGACTTAGTATCAAAACAATTCTATTCATTATTTCTTTATTTCATACACTTTAAAATTATCAAAGCGTTGATGTGATCTCGTTGTTCTAAATCCAAAATAACCTTCAGTATATGGATTTACATCATTGTAATCAAAATAGAGTTCATTGTTTACATACAATTGACTCCTACCATCCTTTACTACAATTTTAATTTGATATAATTTGTTCCCTTTTATCAAATGACTGCTGTCGGTATATTCTTTTATTACTGCCTTATCTCCCAGTACACCGGTATATTTTCTGAACCTGGTGGTTTTATTTTCATTACCTCCTATTCCTGCATAATACAAATGCAATAAATCATAGGAAGGAAATTTGCCGTCTTTGTGAAAAAATCCTCCTTCGGGATCTGTTGCCATCCAAAACACATTCATGTCAGAAACACGATCATTTTCTCCTCCCTGATCTACTATCCATTCATCATAAGTTATCATATAATTGCCTGATAGTTTTTCTTTGAACCAAATCGTTGCTCCACGTTTGGCTTCCAGATCCAATTGATGGTTAACAATGGAAACTTTTGATTTTTCTGGAATTTCCAATTCTGCAAACCATTTTTCAATATTGTTTTCAAAATCATCTGCAAACAATATTTTTCCTTTTTTAAACTCAATTGTATCAATAGGTTTATCAATAACTAAATTAGCCTTTGAAAAAAGATGAAAGAATAAAATAACTACAAAAAAAGAAATGCTATTTTTCATTATTTACCAGATTTAAATTTTTTTTCTTGATTGTGAAAATATGCGATCATTTTATTTTTCATTTCAACAGAAATCTTGGAATAACTTTTATCTTTTACAACATTTCTCGTTTCATTTGGATCAGTTTGATAGTCGTATAGTTCTGTTCCGTAAATCTTGGATTCTTCGAAACTGTCATAAGTTCTGAATTTATCTTTCAACCACATCGTATATCTGTATCTTTTGGTACGAATGGAATATCCCATATACAACGCATTAGCATAACCTAATCTTTCCGTTTCGGCTGATGGACCACTCCTTGGATATTGACTGACAGCGTATTCTTTGTGAGCTGCTAATGGATTTTTCATTAATGGCATTAAACTCTTTCCATCAAGATGCTCAGGTATTTTTACTTTTGCTAAATCACATAAAGTTGGAAAAATATCCACAAATTCTGTAGGATTGTTTACGACTGATTTCTTTATCCATGGAGCAGAAATAATCAATGGAGCATGAGTAGCTTGTTCAAAGTCAGTGTGCTTACACCATAAATTATGATCCCCCAAATGCCAACCATGGTCTCCCCATAAAACAATGATTGTATTATCCGACAAACCCAATGAATCCAATGCTTTCAAAACAATACCAATTTGAGCATCCGTATAGGAAACTGCTGCGTAGTATCCATGAATCAATTCTTTTTGTTTATCAACAGATAAACTAATCCCAACACTATCCTTTGCAGGTGGAACAATGGGATCGATATCTGTATACGCTCTTAGCTCACCTGAATTATGATAGGCAATATCCACCGCATTTTCAGATGGTTTTTGATAAGCAGCAAGCGGCATATCCTCTCTTTTGTATAAATCCCAATATTTTTTTGGTGAAACAAATGGCAGATGTGGTTTTGAAAAACCTACAGCAAAAAAGAATGGCTCATCTTTTTTACTTAGTTGTGCCAAAATATCACGCGCCTCCAATGCATGAGCTCCATCGATATAGGCATTGTCAGGTACATCAACACATTCGATGGATGGCTTTAATTTTTTCAATGCTTCAGTAGTAGCATCTTCTCCCTTGAAGCCATTATCCATCGCCTCTTGTAAATAAATTTCAGCCTGTTTTTTTGTTGAAGGATTTTGATAATAGTTCAATGCAGGCAAACCAGCATTGGCATCATAATATTTTTTATCTACTTTATAATATGGAACACTCCATGATGGTTTGTCTAAGTCTTTATCTACGCATCTAACGTCATATATTTTCCCAATACCTTGTGTGCTGTAACCTTGAGAAATAAAATATTGCGGCAAACTCAAAATATCAGGATTTATATCCCTCATCTTTGTTTTCAAATCCCATACTCTAGTATAATCAGGTCTCATCCCAGTCATAATACTTGCTCTTGTAGGTCCGCAAACAGCCTGCTGAACATAATTTTGCTTGAATAAACAACCTCTTTTTGCCAACTTATCTATATTGGGCGTTTTTATCATTTTATTACCGAAGCAACCAAGCTCAGGCTTCAAATCATCAACGGCTATGAACAGCACATTGGGCTTCTTTTTTAATTGTGCTAATCCTTGATTTGAAATAGTAAATACAAAAAGAAAGAGAAAAAATATTTTAAATAGAATTTTATTGTTCTGATTCATACATTATTATTGTTTTGATAAATACTGTGGTCCAACATCTTTTTTATTAAGTAAACGATTACTTTCTTTAGATTTTGAAAACTCATCGCAACCAATGTCATTCTTACCTTCTCTTTTTTGTCCTTCAATATCCATCAATAACATTGGATC
>CANFOP010000165.1 GCA_947448685.1 Chitinophagaceae bacterium
GACCAAAGAACTGTTCCGTTTTTAAAAGCGGAGCGCAAAGATAGGGGCAGATTTGTTGCAATCAAAATTATTTTGAAACTTTCTTGCTTTTTTCTTTTTGATTGCGGACTAATTTGCCTTCAATCACTTGCCTGTTATGAATTTTGCGAAATAAAATAATTTAAAACTATTTTCCGGAAAGTTGAAAAAGTTCCTTGTTGTAGTTCACTTTTACCAAAGTTAACCCATGTGCAGGAGAAGAAAAATCGACTTTTGAACAGTCATTTGAATCTATTATCGATTGAAATTGAGCAGTATCCAGTTTATTGGTGCCCACTTTAAGCATTGTTCCTACCAACCCCCTCACCATCCCTCTTAAAAAACGACTGCCTTTAACCTTGTATATCAGCAAATCGCCGTCTTGCTTCCAATAACTTTCCTCTATATTGCAAATGTAAGTATGCACTTGTGTATTCTTCTTTGAAAACGATTGGAAATTTTCATTTAACCGAATGATTTCCGCTGTTTCCATCATTCTTTCAATATTCAATGGATAAGGGAAATAATATGCACGATCCCTAAGAAAGGGGTTCTTTTTTTTGTAGATACTATATTCATATTCTCTAGATAAAGCGTCAAACCGACAATGCGCTCCATTCAAAACCTTTGTAATTCTCTTTATAACTATATCTTCCGGCAGTATAGCATTTAAATGATACACCGAATTTTCCATCTTGGTTTCTGCATCAGATTGAAAGTCGAAATGAAAATAATTCTGGTAGGCGTGTACCCCTGAATCAGTTCTGGATGAACCTGTTAATTCTATTGTTTCCCTGAAATAAATCTTCAACGCTCTTTCTGTTTCAGCCTGAATGCTGTTTGCATTCTGTTGTTTCTGAAATCCTGCATATCGTGCACCCTGGTATGCCAATTCTAAAAAATAACGATCTGTCATTTCCAATACTTATGGTTGAATCAATGTTTTGAATCGACTTTTATTTTTTTCCAAAGTCAACATTGTTTGTAATGAACTGAAATTCATTTTGTCTGTTACTGATGGATATGCAGCCTCCATAAAAACGATCCTTTCTTCCTCATCAATAAACAGTGCCGATAAATATTTAATTTGATCAGCATTATAGCATCTATCTTTAAATGAGGCTTTTGCAACTGCAATCATTTTATTTTCGTTGTCTTCTGCGGTCATTAACCTTCTCAACTGAATGAAATCAGCATCTGAAGCCGTTTGCTTGCATTCTGTTTTTGATACTTTACTTACCTTGGAGTTTTTTTTATTTTCTATCGGGATAACAACATTTATTGTGTCATTCTTACTACCATCTTTTACCAAATATTTCCAAGTAAATCCCGATGTCTCTTTTTTCGAAAAAATCTTTATGATGCTTTGCGAAGATTGATTTCTGCTTTTGACCACAGCATCGTTCTCCTCTGAACGATCCTCCTCCAATATGGTGGGATTGTCTGTCACCAGTGCAAGAATTCGGGAAAATTCATCCGTTTTCTTCTCCTTATTAATGCCTTTTACCTGTTCATCATTTTTGTCTGCAAAGGCTAAAACAGGCTCTGCGGTCTGCAAATCAATTAAACCAAAAGATGTTGTTTCTTTATTTTTAATTGCAAAGCCTCTGTCATTATCTTTTACATTTATTTCAAAATTTTGTGAAGGCCACTGATTGCCGGGGAATCCAATTACGATAGGATATTGACCTTCTTCTAGTTTTGACATAATCAAATAACCACTTTCTGTGGAACTGTAAATCTGATTTTTCCACTTTACATAAAAAGGCTGACCTCCTTCTGTTTGAAAATAGATGTAATGATGAGACTGCGCTCTTGAATTAAAAGCCAACAACATCAAAAAGAATACTTTTTTTAAATAATTCACCTGGGAATTGATTTTCTCTTACATTTAATGTTACACTTACCTGAATGCTTCCTCTTTCAAACTTTATGAACAATGATTCAAGTAAACCTTCATGTTAATTAAAACGACATCAACTATCATTTCTCAAAACTACTTAATGTCAATGATTTTACGACATTTTAAAAATTAAGATAAATTTTAAATTTCTAGATTTACTTTTGACAACTAAAATTATAAATATGAAGTATTTTTTTATTGTTTGGAGTATTCTTTTCATGCCTTTTTTTTCAAAGGCTCAATTTCAGGAGTCGACTAATGACACCACTTGGAAAAAAAATTATCGGGAAAGCTCTCCCAGAATAAACGACCTCGTTCATACCAAACTGGATGTAAGTTTTGATTATGACAAGTCTTACTTGTATGGTAAAGAATGGTTAACATTAAAGCCAACCTGCAATCCGACCGACTCTTTATTACTTGATGCAAAAGGAATGGATATCAAAACTGTTTCCATTGTCAAAGGTGCCATAAAATCTCCCTTGAAATATACTTATAATGGAATGCAAGTCAACATTCATCTTGATAAAACTTATACAAACAAAGAAAAATACACACTTTATTTTGAATACACCTGTAAGCCTAATGAGCTAAAAGTGGAAGGCAGCGCAGCTATTACGGATGCAAAAGGATTATATTTCATAAATCCTACAGGAACAGACAAAAATAAGCCTACACAAATCTGGACTCAAGGTGAAACTGAATCAAATAGTGCCTGGATGATTACCATTGATAAACCCAATCAAAAATCGACCGAAGAAATCACCATGACCGTTCCGGATAAATATGTAACGCTTAGTAATGGTCTGCTGATTAGTCAGAAAAAAAATACAGATGGTACAAGGACCGACTATTGGAAAATGGATCTTCCTCATGCTCCTTACTTGTTCTTCATGGGTGTTGGTGACTATTCCATCACTAAAGACAGTTATAAAGGAAAAGAAGTCAGTTATTATGTAGAAAAAAAATATGCCCCTTATGCCCGCCAGATTTTTGGTGCTACTCCTGAAATGATGGGTTTCTTTTCCAATAAATTAGGTGTTGAATTCCCCTGGCAAAAATATGCTCAAATCGTAGGGCGTGATTATGTAAGCGGTGCCATGGAAAATACCACCTCTACCCTTCATCAGGAAAGTGCTTACCAAAATGCACGTGAACTATCTGATGGAAATGAATGGGAAGAAACCATTGCCCATGAACTGTTTCATCAATGGTTTGGCGACTTGGTCACTGCTGAAAGCTGGAGCAATATTACCGTTAATGAAAGTTTTGCCAACTATAGTGAATATCTATGGGATGAATACAAACATGGCAAAGACTTTGCCGATGCTCATGGATTTGAAGATATGCAGGGTTATCTGATGAGTGGCAGTGAAAAAAAGGACCTGGTGAGATTTTATTATGCCAGCAGAGAAGATGTGTTTGACGGAGTAAGTTATAATAAAGGTGGAAGAATATTACATATGCTACGAAATCTGGTGGGTGATGAGGCTTTTTTCAAATCGCTGAATAATTATTTAACCACTAATAAATTTAAAACAGGTGAAGCAGCTCAACTCAGACTTGCCTTCGAAGAAGTTACCGGAAAAGATTTAAAC
>CANFOP010000166.1 GCA_947448685.1 Chitinophagaceae bacterium
ATTTTGTTTCCGATAAGTTTGCTATGCAAGCTACTATTGGATCAATTAATTATAGTACTACGAGCTTTGACGTATCTGGGTCTAAATCTGTAAATGGGCTTGATTTAAATTTCAATTTATCTAACATTGCAGTTGGTCTGAATTATAAGTTTTAACTTATTGAATTAAATATCACTTAAATAAAACAAAGGCTGTCTAAATAGGCAGCCTTTGTTATTTTTAGAAAGTTTGAAGCTGATTAATCAAGATTTAATATTAAGCACATCTTGCATAGAATAAATTCCCTTTTTTTCTTTCAAAAATTCAGCAGCCAAAACAGCTCCAAAAGCAAAGCCCTTTCTGCTGTGAGCAGTATGTTTTATTTCAATACTGTCAATGGCAGAATCATAAGTTACAATATGTGTCCCGGGGGCTGGGTCAATTCTTTTGCTAACAATGTTTAGTTCTTCTGTATTCTCACTTATACCCAAAATCCATTTGCTCTTTCTTTTTATTTTTTCAAGTATTCCTTCAGCAATCGTGATGGCTGTGCCACTGGGTGCATCTTTTTTTTGGGTGTGATGAATTTCTTCTACTGTAATGTTGTATTCAGGTCTGCTATTCATTAAATCTGCTAATTGACGATTGATTTCAAAAAACACATTAACGCCTATACTGAAATTACTTGCGTATAAAAAAGCTCCATTTTTTTCCTTTTGATATTGTTCAATCTCTTCCCATTGATGTAACCAGCCTGTACTTCCGCATACAACTGGAAGCCCTGCATCAAAACACTTTTTAATATTATCTGCCGCACTTTCAGGCCCGGTAAATTCAATTGCCACATCCGCTTTTTGTAAGTTTTCTATTGTTAAGTCTTTTTTATTGTCAATGGAAATAGCCAGTATGATTTCATGACCATTTTGTAAAGCAATTTCCTCAATTGCTTTACCCATTTTTCCATATCCTATCAAAACTATCTTCATGAGATGAATTTTCTTTTTTAGAAATCTTATTTTATCTGCGTTCAAAAAAGCAGTCGAAAATAAGTTACTTCACATTGAACACAAGATTCAATCCACTGGTATGTGCCATGGGAGAATACCCTGGTTTTATATTGATGCTCAAATTTTCACTGACATCAAATGTTTTAAGATGAGCATCCACAGCAGCATCAGCAACATTTAACCCCCAGAAAAAGATAAAAAAAACTACACAATAATCCACATCCTGCCTTACCTGGTTTCTGAAAGTTCTTATTCTTTCGGGCTGGTCTTTTACGGTATAATAAGGTTGTTTTATCAAATAGTCATTGGAAGGATCCCCATCAATCGCCAACGCATAGGCACTTCTGGCATCTTTGTATTGTTTGATGTTTCTGTTAAATAAGTATGCTGTCGTTCCCAAAGCACCATAAACAATGGGCAGTTTCCAATATTTTTTATTATTTATTTGCCCCCAGCCAGGAATAATGGCTGAGTGTATGATAGCGGATCGGGTATTGAAAGTCTGACTGGAGTTAATGGATATTTTTTTCTTTAAAGAGTCAGTAATATCATTTAACTGTGCAGATGACAAATTCTGTAAGAGGAATAACAAAATAAAAAGTAATGAAAAACTTTTCAGTAAAAGTCGCATTAGCTTACATTGATTTTTAATTTTTCCAGCAATGCATTCAATTCATCAATTGAGTAATATTCAAATAGAATACTTCCATATCCTTTCTTGTTGTGATTCAATTTGACTCTGGTGCCATATTGTGATGCGATGTTGTTTTCTATTTTTTTATAAGTATCCGAAACAGCAGATGGTTTGGAATTGGGTTTGGCAGTTTTACCTGACTGCATTTTTCTTACAAGTTCTTCTGTTTGTCTAACAGACAATTTTTTATTTTTTATCTCGTTGAAGATAAACATTTGTTTGTCGGCTAATTCCACACTGATGATAGATCTTGCATGTGCTTTGCTGATTTCTTTATTTCTTACTGCAACCTGAATGGCAGGAGGAAGTTTCAGTAATCTTACATCATTCGAAACCGTACTTCTGTCTTTACCCATTCTTTCTGCAAGCTGTTCTTCCGAGTAGCCTAGTTCATCCATTAATCTTTTGTAACTTAAGGCTATTTCAATGGCGTTAAGATTTTCTCTTTGAAGATTTTCCAATAAAGCCAGTTCAAGAATGCTGTCTTTATTGAGGTCGCGGACATATACCGGAACTTCTTTTAAACCCGCCATCTTTGAAGCGCGAAATCTACGTTCGCCTGCAATAAGCCTGTATCTTCCATTGGGTATGGTTGATACGGTTAATGGTTGAATGATGCCATGCAATTTAATAGAGTCAGATAATTCTTTCAGCGCTGATTCATTGAAATCGGTTCTTGGTTGATGCGGATTGACATCAATTTTGTCCAGGGACACATTCATGGTGCCGGTTGATTTTTCAATCACTTCGTTCTTCAGGTTTCCTGAAGTGGTTTTTAATTCGGCATCAATATTCTGCAACAGACTTCTGATTCCTTTTCCTAAAGCGTCTGATTTTTTTTGCATGGGTGTATTTGTTAAGTTCAATAAGTTTCAGCCAAATGTGATTTTAATGATGTATTATCAATCTATGATTTTATCTTCCTGCTTGATTTTGGTCATGTTGTTTTTCTGTAGTATTTCTTTTGCGAGATTTAGATAATTTACAGCCCCCTTGCTGTCTGAATCATACAAAATCACCGGTTTTCCAACACTGGGGGCTTCGCTTAATTTTGTATTTCTATGTATGATACTACTAAAAACCATGTCTTCAAAATGTCGCCTAACCTCACTAACCACTTGATTACATAAACGTAAACGTCCATCATACATGGTCATTAATATTCCTTCAATTTTTAAATCAACATTCAATCGGTTTTGAACAATTTTTACGGTGTTCAATAATTTCCCTAATCCTTCCAATGCAAAAAATTCAGTTTGAACTGGAATGACAACACTGTCAGCAGCAGTCAAGGCATTTACAGTAATCAGACCTAAAGAAGGAGAACAGTCAATAATGATAAACTCATAATCATCCGCAACGGATTCAAGTGCTTTTTTTATAACCAATTCACGGTTGGGATATTCAATCATTTCTATTTCTGCACCAACCAAATCAATATGTGAAGGAATCAAATCAAGATGAGGAATAGCCGTTTTTAAGATAACATCTTTAGCTTCCGCCTCATTTACCATACAGTCGTACAAACTTTTGGTGATGTTCTGAAGATCAAAACCTACACCAGTTGTACTGTTTGCCTGAGGATCAGCGTCCACGAGCAAGGTTCTATATTCCAGAATACCAAGGCTCGCAGCCAAGTTGATTGCTGTAGTTGTTTTTCCTACTCCTCCTTTTTGATTGGCTACGCCAATTATTCTCGCCATATATTATTTTGTAATATTTTAATTACGCAAAAATCGGTGATTTTTTCCTTTATTTTATCTAAAGTTATCAAGACATGGAAAACTAAAGTTAACA
>CANFOP010000167.1 GCA_947448685.1 Chitinophagaceae bacterium
AATATCTCCATAAATAATTCCCAGAGCTATCAGCAAGCCTGCGATGCTGACTCTGTTAAGATTGTGTTTTCCCACTGATATAAATTTTCAAGATTGTCCCGATAAGGAATGAATAACAGAATACAAATGTAAAAGTAAAACTTATAAATTTTCCGCTTGAATCAATTTATATTTAATAATAAAAAACCTCTCCAATGAGAGGTTTTAAAAAAAATAACCAGAAATAAATATAAAAACGATTTAATTAGTCGGGCTTTTTGCCATCTAAAAAAGTATTGATAGTACTTATATCGGCATGATTGGATTCATTTGGCTTTACCGTATAGGCGCTATAAAACGACTCTACATCAGCAATCTGATTTGTAATATCCATATTGCGGCGAAGGTATGCCGGAACGGTTTCAAACTCATTATTAGGATCGGCTGCATTTACATTAAACGATAAGTTTCTGAGTTTTGCAACCCTTTCCATAGCCCGGCGCCTTAATTCTTCTGTTTCGTCCTGCAAAGCAGGCTCCTCAACAGAAGACCTCATGATTGGCTGAGTTTGTTGTACAACCGGCTCCTCCGCCGCATTTTGGGATTCTTTGATTACCAGTTGCATCTTTGCTTCAGGTTCGTCATCCTGAATTGAAGATGTTGAAGGTATTTGTTTTTCATTGGTAACAGATTGCTGGATTGCGGGCTTTTCATCTGCATATATTTGTGCAGGTTTAGCCAGAAAGCTACCCGACGAAAGGCTGCTCTCTTTTACAATATTATTTGTTGTTTGTTTTTCGGTGTTTTCAATGGATGCTTTTTCAGCCTCCAGTTTTTTGTCAGTCTTGGTTTTTACCTCAAACCCTTCCAAATCAATGCTGGTAGTAGGGATTTGATCTATTGAAGATGATATTTCAAAAAATACAGGTTCGTTATTGTCTTCTTTCAGTGTTTCGGTTTTTTCGTTTTTATCCACCAAAAGTGTAGGCATCATTGAATCTTCTTTCATGTCATCAATCACAATGTTCAATGTTTGTTTTTTTTCCACTTCAATCAACTTATCCAAAACCTTATCAGCAGGTTCTTCCAAAGTAATTTCAGTTGTAACGGGTATAGATACCGAAGGTTGAGTAGGAACTTCTAACTTAAGAACAACTTTTTGGTTGTCAGCAGACTTTTCAATTTGATTATCTGTTGAAAAAGGATCTTTGTGGTTAAACCCTGTTGCGATAAGTGTTATTCCAATTTGATTGCCCAATGAATTATCGTATCCCAGACCAAGAATAACATCTGTATCTTCTCCTGCCTGAGACAACAAGTGATTTTGAATAATCTCTACTTCATCCATTGTGAACTCATGTTCACCCTCTGCACTGTTAATATTAATGAGTATCCATTTAGCACCTTTGATTTCATCATCATTCAATAATGGTGAAGTTAATGCGTTCTCAATTGCTTCCTGAGCCCTGTTATCACCTTCTGCAGCAGCACTACCCAAAATGGCAACACCTCCCCCTCTCATTACAGTGCATACATCCGCAAAGTCAACATTTATTTGTCCTGTACTGTTTATAACATCCGTAATACACTTGGCGGCAGTTGCTAAAACATTATCTGCTCTTCCAAATGCTTCTTTCATTTTTAAATTTCCGAATTGATGACGTAACTTATCATTGCTGATTACCAATAAAGTATCAACATTGTCTTTCAAAGCGTTGATTCCTTCCTGTGCCTGAGCAAGTCTTTTCTTTCCTTCATATGCAAATGGAGTGGTTACAATACCTACCGTAAGTATATCCAGGTCTTTGCAGATTTTTGCAATGATAGGAGCACCGCCCGTTCCCGTTCCACCGCCCATTCCTGCTGTGATGAAAGCCATTTTGGTATTTACTTCCAATATTCTTTTTATTTCTTCTAAACTTTCTTCGGTTGCTTGTCTTCCAATTGAAGGATTTGCTCCTGCACCCAAACCCTGAGTGAGGTGGGGGCCTAATTGAATTTTGTTGGGAACTTTACTCAAAGCAATAGCCTGTGCATCTGTATTGCAAATAATAAAGTCTACCCCTTTGATATTTTGTGAGAACATATGGTTGACAGCATTACTACCTCCGCCACCAACACCAATAACCTTGATGATGGAAGATTGTTCCTTGGGTAAATCAAATTGTATCATATTTATAGTATTATGGGTTAGTAGGTATTTTTTTAGAAACTGGTATCTCCTTCTTCTTTAAACAATTCAAGAAGATTGGTTTTAAACGAGTTCATTAAATCTTTGATTGTTTTTTTACGATTACGATCATTCATAGTTAATTCTTTCGGCTCTGTTGTATCTACATCCACCGATTTTACGTCTGTTACCGGTTCATTGGTTGAAACGTTAACCCCTACAAAATTTTCTGACAACTGCTTATTTTTATTTTCATAGTCATTATATCCTTTAAGAATTAGTCCGATACAAGTGCTGTACATCGGCATGGCCAATTCCTCATTATGATCACCTGACAAATGTTCGTTTGGAATACCTATTCTGGCATTCAATCCGGTTAGATATTCTGTAAGTTGCATTAAATGTTTTAACTGAGAACCACCGCCTGTTAAAATAATTCCTCCATTCAAGTTTCTGTTATCCAAGCCAACTTGCTTCAAATGGTAAGAAACAAAATCCATAATCTCACTCATTCTCGCTTGAATTATGTTTGCAAGGGTTTTTACAGATATTTCTTTGGGAGCCATTCCTTTCAAACCTGGTATGGTGATATATGTATTGGATTTAGTCTCGTCACTGATAGCACTACCAAACTGCACTTTCATCGCTTCGGCTTGAGATTTCAAAACACCTAATCCAAGTTTGATATCATTGGTAATGTTTTCTCCGCCAAATGGAATTACGGCTGTATACTTCAATACTCCTTCATAAAAAATTGCTAAATCTGTAGTTCCACCGCCAATGTCTACAATCGCAACACCTGCCTCCAAATCCTTTTCATCCATTACAGCGGCTGCTGATGCAAGAGGTTGCAGGACTAGGTCTTTTGTTTTTAGTCCGGATTTTTCTACACTTCGGTTGATGTTGCGGATGGCATTTTTATCACCAGTGATGATGTGAAAGTTGGCACCTACTTTTACGCCACTATATCCAATTGGATTAGGAATATTCTGAAAATTATCAACTGTATATTGTTGAGGAATAACATCAATGATTTGATCTCCCAAAGGAATATATGTTTTATACTGATCAGCAACAAGTTTATCGATTTCTTCTTGCCTTATTTCCTCCTCAATATTTTGTCTGACAATATCACCTCTGGTTTGAATACTTTTAATATGATGACCAGCAATACCAACATACACTTCTTTGATATCCAGGCGAGGATTTGATTCATAACATCTTTCAAGTGCAGTCTGAATTGCTTTGATTGTTTGATCAATGTTTAACACCATCCCATGTTCCAC
>CANFOP010000168.1 GCA_947448685.1 Chitinophagaceae bacterium
AAAATAGCTTTTAAAGTAGATAAAGTTGGAATTATTCATGCTTCTATCGGTCGTGTAAGTTTTTCACCCGAAAAAATTGCAGAAAATTCTCAAGAATTTATCAATGCCATTATTAAATTAAAGCCTGCCAGTTCAAAAGGTACTTACCTGAAAGGAGTAAGTATGGCCAGCTCTATGAGTCCAGGCATTACTGTTGATACAAAATCTGTTCAAAACTAAATCTCAATCGCCCGGGTGAATAACCTTGGAAAAAATATTTGTTATGACAAAGCAAGAGAAAAATGAAGTGATAGAATTGCTGAAAGGCAAGTTCTCTCAATACAACAATTTCTACATTACCGATACTGAAAGTTTAACGGTAGAGCAAGTTGGTAAACTACGTGGAGTATGTTTCAGCAAGCAAGTAGAAATGAAAGTGGCAAAAAACACTTTAATTAAAAAAGCACTGGAAGGCATTGATGCTGAAAAGTATGCGGGAGTTTATGATTCATTGCACAAAGTAACCGCTTTGATGTTCAGTGAAAATCCTAAAGATCCTGCTGTTATCATTAGCAGTTTCCGTAAGGAAAACAACAATGAAAGACCTGTTTTAAAAGCTGCTTTCATTAATGGTGATGTTTTTGTTGGTGATAATCAATTAAAAGCACTTACACAAATCAAAACCAAAAATGAACTTATCGGGGAAATCATTGGATTGTTGCAATCGCCTATACAACGCGTATTGGGCGCATTGGAAAACAAAGACAATGCTAAAAAAGCAGAAGATACTCCTGCAGAATCTGTAGCTGTTGAAACTGCACCAGTTGCAGAAGCACCTGTTGCCGATGCTCCTTCAACCGAAGCAGCTGCACCAGAGACACCTTCAGCAGAGGCAGCTCCTGAAGCTTAATTTTGAAATTTTATACCTGGCCGACGGTAACCAAAGGCAATAAACAATTTTTTTAATCTCCGCCGGAGTATATAACAATGAAGGCGGTAAAAATTCAATTAAAATGGCAGACGTAAAATCATTAGCTGAAAGCCTAGTAGGTTTAACAGTAAAAGAAGTTCAGGAATTAGCTGAATTCTTAAAAACAGAGTACGGAATCGAACCAGCTGCTGCTGCAGTGGTAGTAAGTGCAGGTGGCGACGGTGGCGCTGCTGCTGCTGAAGAAAAGACTTCTTTCAATGTAATTTTGAAGAATGGCGGAGCTAACAAATTAGCTGTGGTTAAAATCGTTAAAGACTTGACAGGATTGGGACTTAAAGAAGCGAAAGATTTAGTGGATGGAGCTCCAAAACCTATTAAAGAAGGTTGCGATAAAGCTACAGCAGAAGATTTAAAAGCAAAATTAACTGAAGCAGGTGCTGAAGTTGAAATCGCTTAATTTTTTAAAAATATCTTTAAAACCCTCTCCTTCAAGAGAGGGTTTTTTATTACATGCTATTTTTTATTATTTGTTGACAAATACATCCAAAAATTCATTAAAAAAGGGTGGACATCCTGTCATTTTTCTATATTTTATCAAAAATCTTACCAAAAAGCTAAATTTTTAAAATAATATAGCAAAATTTGACGACAATTTCCTAACTTCGCCGTCCTTTAATTTGGGAAGGGTATGTTATATCTAATTCTCAGTATTAAAGACCCACACTAAACGTTTTAATTAAAATATGTCTGCAACTAAAACAACCGCTGCTACACGTATCAATTTCGGAAAAGTTGAACTTATAGCAGAGCAACCTGATTTGCTGGGAATCCAGATTCAGTCATTCAAAGATTTTTTTCAGTTAGAAACAACACCCGATAAACGTAATGTTGAAGGGCTTTTCCGTGTTTTTAAAGAAAATTTTCCAATCACAGATACTCGAAATATTTTCGTGTTGGAATTTTTGGACTATTTCGTAGATCCACCACGTTACACCATCGAAGAGTGTATTGAAAGAGGATTGACCTATGCGGTACCTTTGAAAGCAAAACTTCGTTTGAGTTGTAATGATGAAGAGCACGTTGATTTTCAAACCATTGTTCAGGATGTGTTTTTGGGAAATATCCCATATATGACTCCGCGTGGTACTTTTGTTATCAATGGCGCTGAAAGGGTAGTAGTTAGTCAGCTTCATCGTTCTCCAGGAGTATTCTTTGGACAGTCAGTGCATCCTAATGGAACCAAAATTTATTCTGCCAGGGTAATCCCTTTCAAAGGTGCTTGGATGGAATTTGCAACTGACATCAACAACGTGATGTTTGCTTACATCGATCGTAAGAAAAAGTTCCCCGTAACAACGCTTCTTCGTTCTATCGGATACGAAACAGATAAAGACATTCTTGAATTATTTGGAATGGCTGATGAAGTTAAAGCGGATAAAAAGACTTTAGAAAAACATATCGGCAAAAAATTAGCTGCCCGTGTTCTTCGTACTTGGGTGGAAGATTTCGTGGATGAAGATACAGGTGAAGTGGTTTCTCTGGAAAGAAATGAAATCATTCTTGAAAGAGATACTGTTCTGGATGAAAGCAATATCAAACTTATCATTGAAATGGAAGCAAAAAGTGTTTTCATTCAAAAAGAAGAAGTAAGTGGAGATTATGCGATTATCTACAATACATTGAATAAGGATACTTCTAACAGTGAATTGGAAGCAGTTCAGCATATCTACAAGCAATTGCGTGGTGCAGATGCTCCGGATGATGAAACAGCAAGAGGAATTATCGATAAATTATTCTTTAGCGACAAACGTTATGATTTAGGTGAGGTTGGTCGTTACAAAATCAATCGTCGTCTTGGGTTGAATTATCCATTGGATAAAAAAGTATTGACTAAGGAAGATATTATATCAATCATCAAATACCTTGTGTTACTTACCAATGGTAAGAGTGAGGTTGATGATATTGATCATTTGAGCAACAGACGTGTCCGTACCGTTGGAGAACAGTTGTATGCACAATTCGGTGTTGGCTTGGCGCGTATGGCAAGAACGATTCGTGAAAGAATGAATGTTCGCGATAATGAAGTATTTACTCCAATTGATTTGATTAATGCAAGAACGTTATCTTCTGTAATCAACTCTTTCTTTGGAACATCTCAATTATCTCAATTCCTGGATCAAACTAATCCATTGAGTGAGATAACACATAAACGTCGTATTTCTGCACTCGGACCCGGTGGATTGAGCAGAGAAAGAGCGGGCTTCGAGGTTCGTGACGTTCACTACTCACACTATGGTCGTTTATGTACTATTGAAACGCCGGAAGGTCCAAATATCGGATTGATTTCCACTTTATGTGTTCATGCCAAGATCAATGATATGGGATTCATTGAAACTCCTTATCGTAAAGTGGATAATGGAAAAGTAGACATGAAAAAAATCACCTTCCTAAGTGCA
>CANFOP010000169.1 GCA_947448685.1 Chitinophagaceae bacterium
CCAGCTTCCAGTTATTTAAATTTATGGGTTTGTAATTTAGGCAATAGCTTATTGGGATATGCTCAATTCCCAGGTGGTGCAGCCTCTACCGATGGTGTAGTATTGTTATATTCTTCTGTTGGGAGTATGCTGAGCCCAGGTACTTCTTCGCCCTATAACTTAGGTAGAACAGCTACTCATGAAGTAGGACACTGGTTAAACTTACGTCATATTTGGGGAGATGCAAATTGTGGTAATGATCAGGTAGCAGATACTCCTCCTGCAAAAACAAGTAACTATGGTTGTAAAACTTTTCCTTTTACATCTGCTGGGTGTAACACAACTGCCAATGGTGAAATGTTCATGAACTACATGGACTATACAGATGATGCTTGTATGCAAATGTTTACAATAGGACAATCAACAAGAATGGCAGCATTATTTTCACCAGGAGGTTCAAGGGCTGCTTTATTGAATTCATTGGGTTGCCAACCTCCTGCAAGCGGCGGCGGTAGTTTTTCATTTAATAACGTTGCTGCTACAAGTGTAGCTTGCGGAACTGCCAGTGCTTCCAGCAATTTGGTTTCAGTTGCAACTGGTGGATTTACTGCTCCAATCACATTGACTGCAACAGGTGCACCAGCAGGTTCTACTGTTACTTTCAGTGCCAATCCATTAACTCCTGGCAATTCAACGACTGTTACTTTAACTAACATGAGTAGTTTAGCTCCCGGTACTTATAGTATTTCTGTTACAGGTGCAGCAACTGGTTCTGCCAATCAAACAACAACTGTTTCTTTTGTTGTAAATCCAGGTGTAAGTCCGATAATAACAACCCAGCCATCAAGTGTCAACGTTTGTACAGGCAGTGATGTTACATTCACCAGTGCAACTTCAACTTCAAATGTAAATTACCAGTGGATGGTTAGTACAGACGGAGGAACAAGTTACACAAACATACAAAATGCGAATAGCTCAACCTACTCTGTTGCAAATGTTGCTAACTCTCTGAACAACTATAAGTATAAAGTTGTAATGACTACTCCATGTGGACTTTCGACTTCTAATGTTGCAACTCTCACAGTTAATGAATTGGAAGTTTTATTAACCGCAACACCTGAAAATGTTGCTTTAATACCAGGAAGAACAGTTATGTTGAAGGCTACTGTTATTCCTTCTGCCAATTATAATTTAGTATGGAGAAAAGATGGCTCTACCATTACAAGCAACAATAATATAGATAGTTTACTTGTTTATGTAGATCAAATTGGAACTTATACTGTTGAAGCAATTGATCCAAACGGATTTTGCAGCAGAGTATCTGATCCGCTTACCATTACGGATTCTGTAACAGGAAGAATTTTCATATTCCCTAATCCAACTTCCAACAACGGCAATTTCACCGTTTCTTATTACAACAAACTTGCTCCCAATAAAATCAATAAACAAACCGTTTCAATATTTGAAAGCCATGGAGCAAGAGTGTTTGAAAAAACATTTGATGTAAATGGAGGATACAGCAGATTGAATATTTCTGTACCTAATTTAAGTACAGGCACCTATATTGTAGTATTGAGAGATGGATACGGCAATAAATTAGGAGCGGGCACTTTGTTTGTCACTCACTAAAATTAGTACCTTCACAATCTTATAAACAGCATATCATTCATCCCGGTTATTGTAAAATAGCCGGGATTTTTTTATGCATGCATTTGCTTCTTCTTCTTGTTATCTCCACTTAAATTAATTTTAACCTCAGGCAAATACAATATTGGAAGATTCGACAAAAAAAACATTCTTCTGGATTCACTTCTTACAAACAATTTTTCAAAAAAACTATGGTGTCGTGGCATTAAGGAAATTAAATCAATATTATTTTCTTCAAGATATCTTTCAATTGTGCTGGAAACATTATCAGATTTCAAGAAAACATATTGAGGGTCCAATACTTTAAGAAAACTGCTAAGTCTTTCAGAACGGTAATTCATTTCTTCCAATACATTCAGGTCGTTCCCCATTACCCTTAATACAGTCAACTTTGAATGATTTTTTTCACCAATGTTTAAAACAGGGCTCAATGTTCTTATATCGGTATCCAATGAAAGATCTGTAGCAAAAACAATTTTGCTTATTTTTCGGAATTGGAATCCATCAGGAACCATCAATAATGGAATATCACTCCTATTTATCAATGTTAATGCGGTATTGCCAATAATTTTCCGGATTAATTTTCCACCATT
The DNA here is from genome assembly GCA_947448685.1 of Chitinophagaceae bacterium. GTDB lineage: Bacteria > Bacteroidota > Bacteroidia > Chitinophagales > Chitinophagaceae > Ferruginibacter. Next base: position 2,220 of record CANFOP010000169.1, read on the forward strand.
TTTTCTGCCACAGATAATCAAACAATCTTCATACTTGTTTGCATACAACAGAATCATTTCATCCGCATTTCCTTCGACAGCCATACAATTAATTTGTTGTCCAGGATGTAACTTAAACTCATCAATCAATCTATTTAACTCTTTTTCAGCGGCCATTTTCAACTCGTCTGAAGTGACTACCGAATAAGCTTCCGGTATAGATATGGCTGTTTGAAATGCATGAAATAAAATCACTTTTGCTTCAATAACATCGGCTAAATTAAAACCATACCTGATTGCATTATAAGATGTTTCAGAAAAATCAGTGGCTATAAAAATTGTTTTCATTCTTGTTTTTTTGTTGAGGAATAATTAAATAAATCCAATTGAACCAATTATAGAAAGCAAATTATCCAATCTAAATGCATCTAAATATGAATCGTATTGTTTTATAAATGATTTGTGTCATTCAGAATTTGATTTTTATTCCAAATTGAAGTTGACTAAAGAAATAATATTGTCTAAAAAAAATCAATGATAGGTGAATTAAATAAAGAACAAATTGAAAATGTCATTCAAAGCCAGATGCACGGAGTTTTGGGATGTATGGATGGAGAGAAACCTTATATGGTACCTGTCTCCTATGCTTATGATGGTACTAATATTTATTGTCAATCAAAAGAAGGAAAGAAAATAAGTTTGTTAAGAAAAAATCCAAACCTGTGTTTCCATATTCTCATAATAACAAGCATGAATGTTTGGCAAAGTGTTTTATTGTACGGAACATTTGAAGAATTGGAAGATAAAGCAGCGTTAAAAGCAAGGACCATTTTGTTTGACAAAATACTAACCTTATATACAAACGCTGAGGTTCATAAATTTGAACATTCGGGAGGAGAGGAAATAGAAGATAAAAATAGAATTAAAGATGTAATGTTTAAAATCAACATCAAAGAAAAAACCGGCAGATATGAAAAATAAAAGAGGCTTTTTTAAAAAGCCTCTTTTATTTACATTTTCAAATAATGCTCTTAGAATTTTGCAGAAACAGTAATAGATGGATTTTCTGCAACTTTACCAACTGCAATTTTTGGCATGTCAATTCCATAATCAGTCAATGCGATGTTAAAAGTAGC
>CANFOP010000170.1 GCA_947448685.1 Chitinophagaceae bacterium
AAACTTCTATCTGTAACGTTTTTTTAATTAATTATATTGCTCCGCTTTTTATAAGTTGTTAACATTTTCAATTTTGTTTAAATCATTTTTACAAAAAAATTGTTATTGATAATAATAAACTGCAAAAATCAACCATTATAAAATTGATTCAATGAAAAAAATTGTACTTTTCAGCTCTTCATTTTTTTTACTGCAAATTCTTTTTGCACAGGAATTTTCAAATAAAGGAAAAGATTTTTGGGTTGCCTATGGTTATCATGTAAGAATGAATTCAAACACACAAGATATGTTGCTATATTTTGCAACAGATCAAGTAACTACGATCACCATTAGTATTCCCGGAACTGGATATACTCAAACACTGACCAGTGGCCCAACTCCTACCATTCTCACATCTGCTGCAATTCCAAAAACTGGAACGGGAGATGTAAGATTGCTGAATGAATCTTCATCACCCGAAAATAAAGGGATTCATATTACTTCTGACAAACCAATTGTAGCGTACGCTCACATTTTCAACAACAATGTATCCGGTGCTACCATTTTATTTCCAACCAATACGTTAGGAAAAGAGTACTATTCTATCAATTATACCAATAATTCCAATGAAGATAATTCTAATGGCTGGTTTTACGTTGTTGCAACCGACACCGGAAACACAACAGTTGAAATAACACCCAGTGCAGCAACAATCAATCATCCTGCTGGTGTGCCATTTACCATCAATTTGACGCAGGGGCAAGTTTATAATATTATGGGACAACTAACGGGAGGTGGTGGAGGAGGAAATACTTATACGGGTGTAGATTTAACGGGATCTAAAATAAAAAGCATTGCCTCAGGAAATGGCACATGTAAAAGAATAGCTGTTTTTTCTGGAAGCGGGAAAATTAACATAACCTGCTCCAGTGCAACTCAAAGTTCTGCTGATAATTTCATGGTTCAATCTTTTCCTAAAGAGGCATGGGGCAAAAAATTTCTTACCGTTCCAACTAGCAGTTTAAATTTCAACATTTACAGGGTTTGTGTTTTAAACGCTTCTACCATTGTAAAATTAAATGGATCAACAATTACGTATCCACTAGTCAATAATTTTTATTATGAAATACCGGCTACAAGCAATCCCTTAAAAATAGAATCAGATCAACCCGTTACAGTTGCCCAATATGTTGCCACTCAGGGTGCTTGCGGAAATCCTGCCTGTAATACTGGTGGCGGAGGAGGTACCTGTAATAATCCTGGTGATCCTGAAGTCATTTATTTAAGTCCGGTTGAACAAAATATTTCCAAAGTAATCTGGAATGCGACGCCCAACTTTAATATTTTACAACACTACTACAATGTGGTTATTCCTAAAGCAGGTACGGCTATCAGTTCTTTTAAACTGGATGGAGTAAATGTAAACCCTTCGCTTTTTGTAACGCATCCGCAAGACCCCAACTATGCATATTTGAGCAGCAGACTGGCTAGTTCTGGTGTTCATACCATTGAATCTGACTCTGGCTTCAATGCAATAGCATACGGATTTGGAAGTGCAGAATCTTATGGATACAATGCCGGAACCAATATCAAAGATTTGTTTAACTTTCTTCAACCTTTAAATCCATTAAGCCTGGTTTCCAATCCTGTAGCCTGTACAGGAACTCCTTTTTATTACAGTGTAACTTTTCCATTTCAACCAACTTCATTGTATTGGGATTTTCACAACAACCCGTTTCAAACTCCCAACTCTACCATAATGGTGAACAATCCGATTGCAGACACCACATACTTTATCGGAAACAGACAAGTTTGGAGATACAAATTAAGTACAAGTTATACGATTGGTGTTCCCAATAATTCACCTGGTTATTTAGTTACAGTTACTGCCGGCACTACCTCTTCTGAAGGATGTGGGAATAGTTATGACAGAGATTTTTATTTAGGTGTGTATGACCCACCGAACACTCATTTCTATTACCAAAATAATGGTTGTGTAAATGATACGGTAAGATGTTTTGATTCTACCGTTTATCAAACAGGCACTTACTCATACAAATGGTATTGGAACTTTGGTGATGGTCATATTGATTCTGTGAGAAACCCCAAACATCGGTATCAAAATCCAGGTACCTATACCATCAAATTTTCTATGATCAGTAACGTAGGTTGCTATAGTGATACTGCTTACAAAAACATTACCATCAGTGGCGTTCCGGTTGCAAACTACAATAGTACCGCCCCAGCCTGTGTAGGATCTACCATTAAATTCACTCCCATTATTTCTCTTGACTCTCCCGGCCATATTAAAAACTGGTATTGGACATTTGGAGATGGGAATGTTCAAAATATTTCTTTGCCTGATACTGGGTTGACCAATCATGTTTATTTGAATCCAGGCATATACCATCCAACTCTATGGGTTGAAACTAATACAGGATGCACCAGTAAAATTGATACAGGAACCATACAGTTGGGTTATTTTCCTCAAGCCGCATTTATCAATCCGGAAGTTTGTTTGAGTGATGCACAAGCGCAATTTTTTGATACCAGCTATATTCTGTCTGGAAATATTTCTGGTTGGTTGTGGGACTTTGGTGATACCACAAGCGGCATACTAAATAATTCTTCGCAACAGAACCCAACACATAGTTATCACTCCATTGGCATTAAAAATGTGCAGTTAATAGCCTTTTCAAATTTCGGATGCAGAGATACCGTAATGCAAAGTTTTTATGTTAATGGCAGCACTCCTCATGCAGGAATTGAACTTGTTAATTCAACAACTATTTGCGCAAACAATATTGTATCAATCAAAGACACTTCAACTGTTGAACCCGGCTCTATTGTAAAAACTGAAATCTATTGGGATTACCTGAATAATCCAACGTTATATGATACAGATGATTTGCCATACTACGGAAAAATCTATGATCATACATATCCAAGATTTCAGACACCTGCTACAAAAACTTTTCGTGTAAGATTCAGGGCTTATTCAGGAGCGACTTGTGTTGATGATGCATATATAGACGTTGTTGTTCATGCCTTACCAAAAATTATATTCAATAATATTCCAGATACTTGTTTATATATTAGTCCTTTCGCAATTACTCAAGCAACTGAAATCTCAGGCCTGCCTGGTTCTTTTTCATTTAACGGACCGGGAATAAGCAGCAATGGTGTGTTCAACCCGTCATCAGTGGGTGTAAGCACAGACACCATCCGATGTATTTATACCAGCACTTCAGGTTGCAGTGATACAGCATTTCAACACATTGAAATTGTTGCACCCCCTGTAGCAAATTTTGGATTTGACCAACCTGTGTGTATT
>CANFOP010000171.1 GCA_947448685.1 Chitinophagaceae bacterium
ATGAACAGCTGGATAAATTCTCATGGGAGTTGAATAAGGATTCTCTCCGGTAATCTTCTCATACATTTCAAAGAGGTTACCATATTTTTCTTCAACTACATGTTTTCCTAATTCAAATAATTTATTATCGTCTGGATTAACTAAACCGGTTTTTCCGGCTTCTGTTTTACCATAACGCATTATAGCATCTTTGAAATCGAGGTAGACAGCCATTTTGGTAGTTCCCACTCCATACCCTTCATCACATCTTTCTTTGGCTGCTCTTGAAGCCACATCTCTTGGTACCAGATTACCAAAGGCAGGATATCTTCTTTCTAAGTAATAATCTCTTTCCTCCTCAGGTATATCTGTAGGTTTTCTGTTATCATTTTTTTGTTTGGGCACCCATATTCTTCCATCATTTCTCAAACTTTCACTCATCAAAGTCAATTTGCTTTGATGGTCGCCGCTAACAGGGATACAAGTAGGATGTATTTGTGTGAAACATGGATTGCCGAAAAAAGCACCTTTTTTGTGCGCTTTCCAGGCTGCGGTAACATTGCTACCCATAGCATTGGTACTCAAATAAAAAACATTACCATATCCACCAGAACATAACAGTACCGCATGACCGAAATGCCTTTCAGTTTTACCATTTACTAAATCTCTTGCTATGATTCCTCTTGCTTTTCCATCAATTTTAACGACATCAAGCATTTCATGACGAGAATACATCTTAACATTACCTAAAGCGACTTGTCTTTCCAAAGCACTGTAAGCACCCAATAGCAATTGTTGTCCGGTTTGACCAGCTGCATAAAAAGTTCTCTGAACCTGTGTACCTCCAAAAGAACGGTTGCTTAGCAATCCTCCGTATTCTCTTGCAAAAGGAACTCCCTGAGCAACGCATTGGTCTATTATGGAAGTGCTTACCTCTGCAAGTCTGTGAACATTACCTTCTCTTGCTCGATAGTCACCTCCTTTCACTGTATCGTAAAATAAACGAAAAACAGAGTCTCCATCATTTTGATAATTCTTGGCGGCATTAATGCCTCCCTGTGCGGCAATACTGTGTGCTCTGCGAGGACTATCTTGAAAACAAAAGGCTTTAACCTTATAACCTAGTTCACCTAAAGATGCTGCAGCGGAAGCACCTGCAAGACCGGTTCCAACAACAATTATCTCTAATTTACGTTTGTTTGCAGGATTAACTAGTTTAACATGACCTTTGTAATCAGTCCACTTTTTATCCATTTCACCTTTTGGAATTTTAGCATCTAAAGCCATAGGTTATAATAATTTAATGAATGTTGATTTTGTTATTTTAAAATAGAAGCGCAAATACTTACTTGATCCATTGAAAATAAATAGATACTGGCATTAACGCGAACAGCAGACAAATAATCAAAGCATAACCTGTACCTATTGTTTTGATAAAAGGTGTATATCTTTTATGATTGATGCCCAATGTTTGAAAGGCACTTTGAAAACCATGATACAGATGCCAGAACAACGATATAACACCAATTAGGTATAATACTACCACCCAATCTTGCATGAAAACACTTTTCATTTCTTCAAACAAATTATGAGGTTTATCTCCACTGTATAATGCAATTTTTGTATCTACATAAAAATGAGATAAGTGCATTATTATAAACAATAACAATAAAGTGCCAAGAATTCCCATAGAACGGCTATACCATTTGCTATTTTTGGATGGCTGATTGAAATAGTATTGAACTGGTCTTGCTTTTTTATTTTGAAATGTCAAACTTAATCCCTGAAATATGTGAGCAATCAATCCAGCAAAAAGACCAATTTCCAGAAATCTCATAATCCAGTTATGACTCATAAAATGGGCCATTTTATTGAAGGTTTGGCCGTGGTCGTTCAAAAAAATACATGAGTTTATTCCGGCATGCACAATTAGGAAGAGAATCAGGAATATACCTGTAAAACCCATGATAAATTTCTTTCCAATAGAAGAAGTAAAAAAATGTTTCCAGGTCATAGAATATGTTTATGAATTTTAATTTTGCAAATTTAAGTCAGTATTAATAATTAATAACAAAAAAATTCATTTAAAAAGGTCTCGCGAAAAAGATTGTTTTCATTGCGTTATTTTCAATTGTTTGAAGATCTAACGCATCTGTTGCACCATCCCCTGTACAATCTGTAGTATTATAACCAAAGTAGAAATTGAAAGCATCGTTTTCAGTATATTGAAGGTCATAAATATCCACGGTGCCATCATGATTAACATCCCCACTGTACATTGCAAATTTACCCGGCTCCATTTGCTTCATAGGGACATTGATATTATCATCAAATGCTTTCAACTGACTGTTGGTAAAATCGTACATGTTATTTTCAGCAAAATACATTGGATATCTACTCCAAGTCTCTATACTATTTCTATTATTAATTGCTATATAATAGTAATTGCCAATTACATTAGCAGGGAATATCGCTTGTGCACTTCCATTGGTATGTAAAACAACTTTTCTTTTAAAGGCAGGAGAATCAGCATTCAAATTGTTAGCACTCCACAATTTAACTTCAATTGTATCTGTTTCGTTATTGATGCCACTTAATCCAAGATCAAACAATGTTGATTTCATTAAACCTGAACTTAAATAGAAACCTTCCAAATATAATTTTAAATTTAAAGTAGCCTCTGTATTGATATTTACAATGTTTAGATTCAATGTTATCAGACTGTCACAACCTCTGTCATTTACAATTGTATCAAGATAAATACCACTGGTTGTGTAGGTATTTCCATTAAAAATATACGGTATTTGACTACTGTAAATGGTGGTATTAATTACAGATGAGGTTGGTTGATTTATTGTCAGATTCAATGTTACAACTGAATCACATCCTGCTGCATTGGTTCCTGTCCATGTTTTAACTCCACCAGTAGAATAAGAAGTTCCGTTCCAGGAATATGAACCGCATGAAGATGCAGATATAGTAGTTGATGTAGGTTGGTTAATTGTAAGATTCAATGTTACAACTGAGTCACATCCTGCTACATTGGTTCCTGTCCATGTTTTAACTCCACTGGTAGAATAAGAAGTTCCGTTCCAGGTATATGAACCGCATGAAGATGCAGATATAGTAGTTGATGTTGGTTGTTTAATTGTCAGATTCAATGTAACAGATGAATCACATCCTGCTGCATTTGTGCCAGTCCATATTTTAGTTCCACTGGTAGAATAAGTTGTTCCGTTCCAGGTATATGAACTGCATGCTGATGCAGATAATGTAGATGATGTA
>CANFOP010000172.1 GCA_947448685.1 Chitinophagaceae bacterium
CCTTTTACAACCGATTATTTTTGCATGGGTGTTGGGTATATCGGCATTGATCGCTACTTTGGTATTATACATTAAATCACTGGACGCTGATGCGGTGCAATTGTTTTCCGGATCATTGAGCAGTGGTTTGATTTTATTGATTTTTATCTTGATTATTGCGGGAGGGGTGTATAAAAAAACAGATGTCTTTGATTCTTTTATTGAGGGGGCAAAAGGAGGATTTGAAACCGCTGTAAGAATTATTCCTTACCTGGTAGGTATGCTGGCAGCCATAAGTTTGTTGAGAACCAGCGGATGTTTTGATGGATTGATATCAGGAATAAAAACTTTATTTGTCACGATGGGCGCAGATACAAAATTTGTTGATGCATTACCCACCGCTTTGGTAAAGCCTTTTAGCGGAGGAGCAGCCAGGGGAATGATGGTGGATTCAATGAAAACTTTCGGACCAGATTCTTTTGCAGGCAGATTGTCCTGTATTTTGCAGGGATCATCAGATACCACTTTTTATGTGATCGCTGTTTACTTTGGAGCCATAACGGTAAAGAATACCCGCTATGCCGTATGGGCTATGCTGTTGGCAGACCTCGTCGGAATACTTACTTCTATTGGACTTGCCTATTTGTTTTTTGCTTAATTATTTAGTGCCGTTGTTGTCTGATTCGTCATCATCGGAAGAACTATATTTTGGATTAAATAATCCCACAAGGTATTTGGCTTTGTAAATAGCCGTGTTGTATTGGTTGCCCATTACTATGATAGTGGCGTCCTCTTTTAATAGTCGTATAAAGACAGCATTGTTTCCATGCCACCATCCATTATGATAAATGATTTTTTTTCCATCCGGAAAGGCATACATTCTCCAACCTAAGCCATAGTTCCTTATACCTGCTCTTTCATTGCTGTAAGGTTTGTAGGCTTCCTCCAAAGTTTTTTGAGAAAGATATTGCCCGCTTGATAATAATCTGTCCCACTTAAGCATGTCTCTTGGAGTGGAAAAAATGTTTTTATCGCCCACAACTTTATCCATATCTATGAATACCGCCTGATATCCTCTCCAGTCATAACTTGGGGTTGTTCTGGATGAATCCGCATTGGAGAAAACAAAAGAATTTTTCATTTGCAGCGGTTCGAAAATTGTTTTTTTAAGGTATTCTGCATAACTCATTCCAGTTATTTTTTCAATCAGTAATGCCAGTAATGCATAATTGGTGTTGCAATAACAAAAACTTCGATTGGGATTACCAATGTTCTTTAATTCGGATTTTCTGTTTACCAGATAATCATATACATCACGGTTAGTGGCAAATTTATTCCTGTTCCAACCCAATTCATCCATAAAATAAACATAATTAGGTAAGCCACTTCTGTGATTTAATAAAGTCCGAATGGTTACTCCTTGATAATTGAAATCAGGAAAATATTTTGAAAATGGATCATCAATATTAATTTTTTTATCCTGCCATAATTTCAATGTAACCATGGCGGTAAAAGTTTTACTGACAGAAGCAATATGAAAGGGTGTATTGGAATTTATGGTGTCGGGGTATCCAAGGTGAGCAGTGCCATTGTATTTTTCAAAAATTATCTGACCATTTTTGGCTACCAAAACACCGCCGTTGAATCTTGATTTTTTTAAAAAACTGTCGTACCAATAATTGCAAACATTATTTGCTTTCGAAATATAGTCTTTGCTCAACAAAGGACCTTCAGGTAACTGGTAAGTTTTAATCACAAGATCTTTATCATAGTCATTCTGTTTGCCTGATTGATTACATGAAATACTTGCCGCTACTGTAATTAGCGATGATAATATTGTAATATCAAGAATTAATTTTCTCATGTTTTTTGTGTGCTATTGAACTGGTTAAAGCTTCTATTTTTGCTGTTTAAATAATATATTTGTGCAAAATAAGGAGATATAACAATGGCAGAGAAAAAAAATACCAGTTATCCCAAAGAAAAAATAAATATTCTTTTTTTAGAAAACATAAGTGAAGCAGCCATTGCTCAATTTTCAAACAATGGGTATGTGAACATTAAAAGAGTTTCAGGCGCATTGAGTGAGGCTGAATTATTAAAAGAAATAAAAAATATTCATATTCTGGGCATTCGAAGTAAAACTTTGATTACCGACAAGGTATTAAATGCGGCACTAAAATTACAGGCTATTGGTTGTTTTTGCATAGGTGTAAATCAAGTGGATTTAAAAGCTGCGACAAAACATGGAGTGGCTGTATTCAATGCACCTTACAGCAATACAAGAAGTGTGGCGGAATTAGTCATTGGCGCTTCCATCATGCTTGTTAGAAAAATTATAGACAAAAATAAAGCCGCGCATGAGGGAAAATGGATGAAGGATGCCAAAGGTTCTCATGAATTGAGAGGGAAAACCCTGGGTATTATTGGATATGGGAACATTGGTAGTCAGGTGAGTGTATTGGCAGAGGCACTTGGCATGAAAATTTTATATTACGATGTAGAAACAAAACTTCCATTAGGCAATGCTGTGGAAGCAAAAAATATCAAAGAACTGTTGCAGCACAGTGATGTAGTTACACTTCATGTACCGGAACTTTCTTCTACTAAAAATCTTATCAATAAAAACAATTTAAAATTGTTTAAAAAAGGAGCTGTTTTGATCAACTATGCAAGAGGGGAGGTAGTAGATATTCAAGCATTAAAACAGTCTTTGGAAGGTGGATATTTGGGAGGTGCAGCAATAGACGTATTTCCGATTGAACCTGAAAAAAATGGAGATGATTTCTATTCGCCATTGCAAGGATTGTCCAATGTTTTATTAACGCCTCATATTGGCGGCAGTACACAGGAAGCACAAAATAATATCGGTTTGGATGTGGGTGCTAAATTGTTTAATTATCTTGAAAAAGGCATCAGCACTGGTTCTCACAGTATACCTGCACTTGCCTTACCGCCTCAAGAGGGGGCTCACAGAATCTTACATATACACGAAAATGTTCCTGGTGTGATGAGTCAAATCAATGCTGCGTTGAGTAACAATAAAATTAATATTCTTGGGCAATATTTAAAAACCAATGATAATATTGGTTATGTTGTATTGGATATAGATAAAAGTATCAGCAAAAATGCCCTTGAACTATTGAGCAAAGTCAAACATTCTATCAAAGTGAGGATTTTGTATTAAACATATTTTTTAAATGGATGATAATTCCTGAAGCATCGCTTTAACTTCCTTTTCATTTAATTGAACATTTTTCAATTGATCTCTCA
>CANFOP010000173.1 GCA_947448685.1 Chitinophagaceae bacterium
AGCCTCTGTAAGAATTGTGGCTTCGGGATTGGTGTTACTCCCTTTAACTATCAAATCATTCAAAAGAATACCCATTCAAAAATTTCATTGGGTATTCTTTTCAGGCGCACTTGGAAGCATGATTCCTTCTTATCTGTTTTGTCTGGCAGAAAAGAGGATTGATACATCACTCGCAGGAGCACTGAATTCATTGACTCCGATATTTGTCATCATAAACGGCGCCTTGTTTTTTAAATTACAAACAACCAAACAGAAAATCATTGGAATTGTCATTGCTTTCTTGGGTTGTGTCTGTTTGTTTTTTAGTCAGACGGCTGCGGTAGATATAAGTAATGTAAACTATACGCTTTTGATTGTAGTTGCAACATGCTGTTATGGAATGAATGTGAATTTGGTGCAAAGGCATCTAAAGGAGATTCCTTCTCTCGAGATTGTTTCAATGGCTATGTTTTTGAATGCTATACCTGCTTTGATTGTACTGATATTTTCCGGATATTTCAGGCTTGATTTTCATAATACAGGGGTATTATATTCAACGGGATATTCAGCTATTTTGGGTATTGCCAGCACTGCAATTGCCAATATAATGTTTTATGTACTGATTAAAAAAGCAGGCCCAGTATTTTCCGCCATGGTTACCTACGGAATCCCTTTTGTAGCAATGTTTTGGGGTTTTTTAACCGGTGAAAAAATAGGGCTTTTGCAAATATTGGGCCTTTCTGTAATATTAATAGGTGTTTATTATGCCAACAGAAGTACAAATGATGAAGAGTAAGCATTAAAATGTTGAATTTCTATCAGAAAATAATCATTTCAGTTTTTTTTACAAGCCTCATTCCTTACCTTTGCGCCCAAAATAAAACCTAATTTTCTAAATACATTTTATGGCTAATACAGGCAAAATAAAATCAGTTATCGGTGCCGTTGTAGACGTGCAGTTTGATAAAGATTCCAAGCTTCCCGAAATAATGAATGCGCTTGAGTTAAAGCGTGAAAATGGAGATACGCTGGTACTGGAAGTTCAGCAGCATTTGGGAGAAGACAGTGTTCGTACCATTGCGATGGATGGTACTGAAGGTTTGGTGCGCGGAACTGTAGTTACAGACACCGGAAGACCAATAACAATGCCAATCGGTGAAGGAATTAAAGGTCGTTTGTTCAATGTTACCGGAGATGCCATTGACGGATTGCCTCAGGTAAGCAAGGTTGGAGGTCGTGCCATTCATGCAAAACCACCATTGTTTGAAAATTTGAGTACAGCGTCAGAAGTATTATATACCGGAATTAAAGTGATAGATCTGATTGAACCATATGCAAAAGGTGGTAAGATTGGTTTGTTTGGTGGAGCGGGTGTAGGCAAAACGGTATTGATTCAAGAGTTAATCAACAATATCGCAAAAGCTTACAGTGGATTATCAGTATTTGCAGGTGTGGGAGAAAGAACCCGTGAAGGAAATGACTTGATGAGAGAGATGATAGAAGCAGGTATCATGAATTATGGAGATGCTTTCAAACATAGTATGGAAGAAGGCGGATGGGATTTGAGTTCAGTAAATTTAGAAGGGTTGAAAGATTCAAAAGCAACTTTTGTGTTCGGTCAGATGAACGAGCCGCCAGGAGCAAGAGCGAGAGTAGCATTGAGTGGTCTGACCATTGCAGAATATTTCCGTGATGGTGAAGGTGATGGGCAGGGGAAAGATATCCTTTTCTTTGTTGACAATATCTTCCGTTTTACACAGGCTGGTTCTGAGGTGTCGGCGCTGTTGGGTCGTATGCCAAGTGCGGTGGGATACCAACCTACATTAGCAACTGAAATGGGATTGATGCAAGAGCGTATCACTTCTACCAAGAATGGTTCCATTACATCAGTTCAAGCGGTTTATGTACCTGCGGATGATTTGACGGATCCGGCTCCGGCTACAACATTTGCTCACCTGGATGCAACAACTGTATTGAGTCGTAAGATTGCCGATTTGGGAATTTATCCTGCGGTTGATCCATTGGATTCTACCTCAAGAATACTAACTCCTCAGATTGTTGGTGAAGAACATTACAATACTGCAAACAGAGTAAAATTAATTTTACAGCGCTATAAAGAACTGCAAGATATTATTGCTATCCTTGGTTTGGATGAATTGAGCGATGAAGATAAATTAGTAGTATCAAGAGCACGTAAAGTACAACGTTTCTTAAGTCAACCGTTCTTTGTAGCCGAACAGTTTACCGGACTTAAAGGCGTGTTGGTACCAATTGAAGATACTATTCGCGGATTCAACGCCATTATGGATGGAGAAGTGGATGAATATCCTGAAGCAGCTTTCAATCTTGTTGGTACACTGGAAGATGCCATTGAAAAGGGTAAGAAATTAATGGCTGCCGCACAAGCATAGAATAACAAAAAACTCAAAGTAAAAAGTCAAAATCTTAAAAGGTTTTTTTAACTTTTGATTTTTAATTACTACATATGAAATTAGAAATTCTAACTCCGGAAAAGAAGGTTTTTAGTGGTGATGTCTACGGTGTTCAATTACCTGGAATCAGCGGATTATTTGAAGTGCTTGATAAACACGCACCTCTGGTAAGTGCATTGAAAGCAGGGTCACTCAAAATACTTAAAGATAAAAACAATACGTCTTCTTATACCATACAAAGCGGGTTTGTCGAAGTACTTAATAACAAGGCTACCGTTTTGGTTGAAGGTGCAATTGATAAGTAAACAAATTGATATAAATTTATTTTATCCTCCTGAATATTCAGGAGGATTTTTTATGACAATAATATTACAATACAATATCTGTTATCAACATTCATTTATATAATTTTGATAAGAGGTAACTAAATATATCAAGACAAAAAAGTAAAAATATAGTACTTACAAATAAGTATTAGATTTACACGTTTAATAGATTAACACTATAAAAAAACTATTATGAAAAAAATCGTTTCCATCATTATTCTATCCTCATTTGTATCAGTATTATTCGGCCAAGACCGTCAATTACTTAAAAACGAAGTTTTAGCATTGTCGGCGCCTCTTAAACAATTAGGTAATAATGAAATCAGATTTAATTTGGCAACAGCTATTGCAGGATTACCTGAATTGAATTATGAAAGATTGTTGTCGGATAATGCAGGTGTCGGTTTGTCCGTAGCCGTTTCCTTAGAAAATCCAATTGATATGCAAACAAGGTCAATTTTTTTGCCG
>CANFOP010000174.1 GCA_947448685.1 Chitinophagaceae bacterium
GTTACCATGGGCTCCATCTCAGTTACAGCATCTGGTTCTAGCGGATATACTTATAATATAAATGGTGGTGCTTACCAATCAAATAATGTTTTTACAGGATTAACTGCAGGCAACTATACAATTGGTGTGAAAGATGCCAATGGTTGCACCAATACAAAATCTGTTACTGTGGGTGAAACAGCAGGAACTAATTTTAAAAATGTAAGAACCATCATCAGAAGCAATTGTGGTGGAAGCAGTTGTCACCTGAACGGCGGAAGTCAGCGTGGATATAACTTTGACAATGAGTGCGATATTGTAAATTCATGGAACAAAATCAACAGCACTTGTGTTACTTTACAATCGATGCCAACATCAGGACCATTGTCTGCCTCAGATCGCCAGGCAATTACAAATTGGGTGAATGCAGGACATTTATACACTAATTAATCAATACAACTATTTTACAAATGGACAGAAAAGAATTTTTATCGTCAATTGGCTTGTCTGCAGCATCTCTTTTTGTAGCAACCTGTGTTGGTTCATGTAAAAAAAGTTCAGCAAGCGGCCCAACAGTTGATTTTACAATTGACCTGACACAATATCCGGCACTTAACAATGCAGGCGGCTATGTTTATTTAAACGGAGTGATTATAGCCAAAACAAGTTCAGGCACTTTAATTGCTGTGTCAGCTGCTTGTACTCATGAAGGAGCCAATGTTCAATACCAAAATGCCAACAATCAATTTTACTGCCCCAGACATGGAGCAAAATTCAATACTTCCGGTGGAGTTACTCAAGGACCGGCCTCTACTCCTTTAAAACAATATACTGTAACCGTAAATGGAAATTCAGTAAGAATAAACGGATAAAATCAATGTTATCTTTTTTAAAAGCCCTTCTTAATCGAAGGGCTTTGTTGTTTATTGTCATCGAATTGTCATATTTAGTAAACTTAGATAAATCGTGACAATTTGATGATAAATAATTTGAAAATAAAATAGACATTTGCGCCTCAATTATTCATGGCAAAGACATTTTTTTCAATATTATTTTTTTTCTTTTCATTCACTCTTTTTGCTCAGAAAGACAGTTCAGGTGAAATAAAAGTTTTGAATGAAATTGTGGTTACTTCCACCAGAACAGAAAACAAACTGGGAAACGTTGCTGTTCCTGTTTCAGTTATCAGCAAAAAAACAATTGAACAGGCAGGCTCACTTCGATTAAAGGACATATTGCAAGAACAAGCAGGATTAAATCTTACTAACGGTTTTGGCGCTGGAATTCAAATGCAAGGATTAAGTCCGGATTACACAATGATTCTATTAAATGGAGAACCATTGGTTGGAAGAACAGCCGGTGTGCTTGACATCAACAGGATCGGAATAAGTAATATCAAAAAAATTGAAATAGTAAAGGGTCCTTCTTCCAGTTTATACGGATCAGAAGCCATGGCCGGTGTAGTAAATATCATTACACAAGACGCTTATAAGAATTCTTTGGAAACTAATTTGAGATATGGATTTGGAAATCCCGACAAAGGATGGATTTCACCAACAGGTAAGGATGTTTTCAAAAACATGGATTTCAATATAAATGGAAGCACCGTGTATAAAAAAACTTCCCTCCGAATGTCAAGCAATTCTTTTTATATAGACGGCATCAGTTATCGACCCTATTCTACTTTAAGAGTTCCTCAACCAATCTGGCGGCTTACTAATCAGGTTCAATTGTATCATAGTTTTTCTTCAAAAACTTTTCTGAATATAACTGTAAGACATGGTTATGACCATATCAAACAAGAATTATCAGTGGGAAACCTTGGAAATATCAGCAATTCATATGGCAGAGAAGCCAATAGTGATCTAAATATTATTCCTGTCATCACTCACAATTTCAACAATAAAATCAAATCAGCTCTTCGTTTGTATAAAACCCAATACAGTGGTTCACAAAAATTATATTTCACCGACAAGCCCGACAGCATCTATGATGATGAGTTCAAACAAAAATTTTTAAGAGCGGAGAATCAAACTGATTTCAATTGGGAAAAAAACAGATTGGCAATTGGTGCAGGCTATAGCGCAGATGAAGCGAATTCTACCAGGTATGACAACATAAAAAACAAAAAAAACAACACCATCCTTTCTGCTTTTATACAAAATGAATGGATGCCATCCAACAAAATCAGCATTATTGCAGGCGTTCGATATGATCACAACAAACTTTTTGCAGCAGCCTTCAGTCCAAAATTAGCAACAAGATTTACTATCAATAAACTAATCAGTCTTAACGCTTCTGTTGGACGTGGATTTAAAGCACCCGACTTCAGACAATTATATTTGAATTTCACCAATAATGCTGCAGGTGGATATTCTGTTTTTGGAACAATTGATGCTGTCAAAATCATCAATCAAATGCAATCTCTTGGCCAAATCAGTGAAATCAAAGATGACTTTTACAAATTGATTTCTTTAACTCCAGAATATTCTACAGGCATTAATATTGGCAGTACAATCACTCTATCAAAAAACATTCTGTTCAATATTAATTTATTCAGAAATGATATTGAAGCACTGATTGATGTAAGACAAGTGGCCACTAAAGCCAATGGTGCCCAAATTTTCAGTTATATCAATATTAAAAATGCATATACAAAAGGTGGTGAAACTCAATTAAACTGGCAATTGACCAAACAATTGAAAATATCATCCGGTTATCAGTATTTGCTGACTGCTGACAAAGACGATTTAAAGAATATTGAATTAAAAAAAGTATATACAAGAAATAGTGATGGTATCAGTCGTTTGATTGCAAAGAGTGAATACGTTGGTTTGCCCAATAGAAGCAAGCACATGGCAAACATCAAATTCATTTATGAAAACAAACATGATTTTTTTACTACAGCAAGACTCATGTATAAATCCAAATGGTATGTATCTGACAAGGATGGAAACGGATTGATCAACACAAACGATGAATCCGGCAACAGTTATATGCTGATTAACTTTTCAGCCGGAAAAAAAATCAACAAAATGACTTCTTTGAATATTGGAATAGACAACCTGCTCAATTATCAGGATGCAACTTATTTACCTAATCTTCAGGGAAGAATGATTTATGTAATAGCAAATTTTAAACTTAAATAAACAACCAATATGAAAAAGCAAATCATCACTTTAATGGCA
>CANFOP010000175.1 GCA_947448685.1 Chitinophagaceae bacterium
ATATGTAAAAGTCAGAGATATTTTAAACCAA
Source organism: Chitinophagaceae bacterium (assembly GCA_947448685.1). Classification (GTDB taxonomy): domain Bacteria; phylum Bacteroidota; class Bacteroidia; order Chitinophagales; family Chitinophagaceae; genus Ferruginibacter. The sequence continues at coordinate 32 of CANFOP010000175.1, forward strand.
AACATTGGAATTGATCGTAATTACTATGGAAATACATTTACTGAAGAAAGAAACCAACGGTTAAAAAGATATTTCATGCTTGGATTTGCATGGGATTTTAAAAACAAATCTGTTGACACAAAAAAATAATTTTTTATGCGAGTAAGTATGTTAATCTTATTTTTCTTTAATTCAATTTTGATATCAAAAGCTCAGTTTATTGAAAATGGAGTCATTGAATTTGAAGTTAAAAGTAATTTGAAAAAAACGTTGGGTAATGACGCGTGGTCTGAAAATTTGAAAGACAAGTTGCCCAATTTCAAAACTGCATATTATAAATACAGTTTCTCCAACAATAAAAGTAAATACCAATTTGATCATTGGGAAAACAAAGAAGCTGTTCCAGAAATGTTCAGGCAAAGCGATGAAAAATCAATTTGGTTTATCGACATCAATAAAGGCAGATACAATATTCAAAAAGATGTTTTTGGAAGTTCTTTCAGTATAAAAGATTCACTCAAAAATATACATTGGAAATTAAGCAATGAAAACAGAATAATTGCCGGATTCAATTGCCGAAAAGCAATTGGGAAAATTATGGACAGTATTTACGTATTTGCTTTTTACACAGAAGAAATCACTATTCCGGGAGGGCCATGTTCCATTCATGGATTACCGGGCATGGTGCTTGGGATGACAATTCCAAGATTATATACATCATGGATGGCAACTAAGCTAATAACACTTAAAGATTCAATGGATATTTCTGAACCGGCAGATTCCAAAGATATTTTTACTGAGACTCAAGCCTTACATACCGTTAAAGAAAAAATGAAGGGATGGGGAGACAGTAATGATGATTCAGATAAATGGATCAATCAGATAATTTGGAATTTGTTGCTATAGAAATATTTGTTGGATAATATCTGCAATTACAAAAAAGGAAAATACTACGGAAGCAATTCCATTGGCTGTCATGAATGCGATATTTACCTTACTTAAATCATCTGGTTTTACAATAGAATGCTGATAAATCAACATTCCACAGAATATTGCTGATCCAAACCAAAACCATCTTGTTGAATGATTTATCATGCCGGCATATACAACCAATAAAGCTGCAATAAAGTGCAATATGGAAGAAAGAATGAGTGCATTTTTTTTTCCAAAAAATACAGGTATGGAATGTAAATTATTAGATTTGTCAAACTCTTCATCTTGAAGCGCATAAATAATATCAAAACCGCTAACCCAGCAAACAACAATTAAAGAATAAAGTATTGGTAACAGATTAAACACTCCTGTTATGGAAAGGTATGCTCCAATTGGAGCCAAACTCAATCCAATTCCTAATACTAAATGGCACAGAGAAGTAAATATTTTTGTATAACTGTAAAATAATATTACGAATAAGGCAACAAAACTCAAGTAAAAACAAAGGGTGTTGATAAAATAACAACTTGTAATAAATAACAAACAGCATATCATTGTAAATATGAATGCACTGAATGGTTTTATTTTGCCTGATGGAATTTCTCTTATTGCCGTTCTGGGATTTTTGGCATCAAATCTACGATCTAAATATCTGTTGAAAGCCATGGCTGCGCTTCTTGCGGAAACCATACAAAATGTGACCAACAATAATTTTGATATCGGGAAGCTTGAATTAAATAGGTTGTCTGATAATGATATATGATTGTCATATACATACTGAATACCTAAGGTGAAGCCAATCATTGCAAAAGGTAATGCAAAAACAGTATGAGAGAATTTTATTAAAGAGAGATATTTTTTAATTGTGTTCATTTGTAAAAATGAATGATTAATGTTACATTCTATTCCGTATTATTTCCCAAAGCACTACCCCTGCAGCAGTAGCAATATTCAGGGAGTGTTTCATCCCAAGTTGAGGAATTTCAATGCTTCCATCACACTGCAAAATTGTTTCTTCTTCAACACCTGAAACCTCATTACCAAAAACTACTGCAATTTTTTCATCATTTTTAAAATTTATTTTTTCGAGAGACATACTGTTTCTCACCTGTTCAACAGCAAAAACTTTATACTCGAGCGATTTTAAATGAATAATAGCTTCAGTTGCATTGGTAAAATATTTCCAATCTACAGTATCCTCCGCTCCTAGCGCTGTTTTTTTAATTTCCTTGTGAGGTGGTTTGGCTGTATACCCCGTAATGTAGATAGACTCCAACAAAAAGGCGTCAGAGGTACGAAATACACTTCCTACATTATATGCGCTTCTGATATTTTCCAAAACAGCTATTACAGGAGTTTTTACCGAACGTTTGAATTCTTCAGGTGTTTTTCTGTTCAGCTCATCCATGCTTAATTTTTGCATGATGCAAAGGTAATGTTATTAGGAATTTAAATGGGTTGATTTTGTGTTTTTTGATTTATTTCAACTGCATTCATTTGAGCATAATTTATAGAAGCCTTCACAAATTCAACAAATAATGGATGCGGTGTTTCTACTGTACTTTTAAGTTCAGGATGAAACTGAACTCCAATAAAAAATGGATGATCTTTTAGTTCCACAATTTCAACTAATCCTTTCGATGTATTTTTCCCGCTGGGTATAAGTCCCGCTTCTGAATAATTTTTGATGTAATTATTATTAAATTCCCAACGGTGACGGTGACGTTCACTTATTTCAGCCGACTGATAAATTTTATTTGCCAGACTATCACTTTCAATTTCGCATAAATATGCGCCAAGTCTCATAGTTCCACCTTTATTTTTAATTTTCTTTTGTTCTTCCATCAATGCAATAACAGGATGTGAAGTTGATGCATCCATCTCTGTAGAATGTGCGTCAGACCAACCTAATACATTTCTTCCAAATTCAATAACAGCCATTTGCATACCAAGGCAAATGCCAAAAAAAGGTATTTTATTTTCTCTTGCATATCTTACTGCTTCAATCTTTCCATCCACACCTCTTGAACCGAATCCAGGAGCAACCAGCAGTCCATCAAGGTCTTTCAATTTATCCTGCACATTTTTTTCGGTCAAATGTTCACTGTGAATATTTACAATTTGTACTTTACATTGGTTGACTGCACC
>CANFOP010000176.1 GCA_947448685.1 Chitinophagaceae bacterium
AATTATGGAAGGTACCGGAAAACCAGAGTATGATAAATGTGTGGCCATCTCTACTCAGGCTTCCATTAAAAAAATGATGTTACCCGGAGCCATTGCCATCATTTCCCCTATCATAATTGGATTTATGCCAGGTCTTGGTGCTGAAGCCTTAGGCGGTTTTTTGGCTGGAGCTACGGTAAGTGGTGTATTGATGGGAATGTTCCAAAACAATGCAGGCGGTGCATGGGATAATGCAAAAAAATCTTTTGAAAAAGGAGTTGAAATCAATGGTGAAATGTTCTACAAGAAATCTGAACCTCATAAGGCATCTGTAACCGGAGATACTGTTGGAGATCCTTTCAAAGATACTTCAGGTCCTTCCATGAACATTTTAATCAAATTAATGAGCATTGTTTCATTGGTGATTGCACCTACCCTTGCAGGCATGAATAATTGCCCTGGAGTTTGTGATAAAGCAACATGCAAAAACAAAACTGAAGTTGTTAACATAGAAAAAAATATGCAAAGCGAAGGTGAATGCCAGATGGATGACAAAGGAACTTGTCTGATCAATGCTTTGGCAAAAGACAATTTGATCAATGAAGACAGTTGCTCTGTTTCAGTTAGTAATGGTAAATTGACCATCAATGGAAAAATGGCTACAGATGAAGTGAATGCTACATATCATGATATGATTAACAATATGGAAAACTTCAAAGTAGAAATTAAAAAAACAATCAAATCAGAAAATAATTAATTATCGAAAGATTTAATAAAAAAAAGAGGCAGATTAAAAATAATTTTTTTCTGCCTCTTTTCAATTGATACAGGTTATTGTCTTTTAAAACGGATATTCTGTATCAATCTAATTAAAAATCTGATGACTATCTTAATTGATTCAACGCCTTTTCTCTCGTTTTCCGGATCGGTAGTTTACTGTCTTTTAAAACAAACTATATCTACTTCCCACTTCAATCGATCTGTATCAGCATTAACTGATGTAAAAGTAGTTTATTCACTTGCGTATATAAATGATGTACGTTTAATGATGAAATGATTGCTGTCAATAAATTTTATAGATATTTGCCAAAACAGACAATAATATGACTCATTTAAGTGCAACAAAAAAAGGTATAACCATTGCCGGAGTTTTAATACTTACATCCATCATTTGTTTTTATGGTCTTCACTTGCCCGACAATGGCAATAGTCAATATTTGATGCTTGGTTTGTATATAACTGGGATAATTTGGGTACTACTTTCATATCATTCAAGAATAGATTATGCAGGAATGAAAGAATATTTTTCTGAAGGTTTTAAGACATTTATTGTGGTAACACTATTTATGATCATCTACACGTTTATCTTTCAAAAGTTGAACCCTCAGATTCTTGAGAAAGGAATTATTGAAAACAATGCTTTACTACAAAAACAGGGAAACAAAACACCCGATGAAATAAAAGAGAATGCGGAAAAATTAAGAAGTATTTTCATGCCGATGATGTTGATGCTGAATACCATTAAATACTTGATTTTAGGTGTATTGGTCACTGTTGTCACTGCAGGTTTTCTTAGCCAAAAAAATAATTCAGTTGCTAATTCATAATAAATTAATTTTGAAAGCGTAAATTGTGAACTCATGGATATCTCAATTGTCATACCATTATTTAATGAAGAAGAATCTCTGCCGGAATTAACCCAATGGATTCAAAGTGTAGTCAATTCCAACAACCTTAGTTATGAAATCATCATGATTGATGATGGAAGTACTGACAATTCATGGAATATTATTGAAAAACTATCCATTAGCGACGCTAATGTGAAAGGTATAAAATTCCAAAGAAATTATGGAAAAAGTGCTGCATTAAATGAAGGTTTCAAAGCTGCCAACGGTGATGTGGTCATTACTATGGATGCTGATATGCAGGATAGTCCTGATGAAATTCCTGCATTAAGAAAAATGATTCTTGAAGATGGATTTGATTTGGTTAGCGGATGGAAAAAGAAAAGGTATGATAATGCTTTAACGAAAAATATTCCCAGCAAACTATTCAATGCTGCTGCGAGAAAAATGAGTAAAATACAACTCAATGATTTCAATTGCGGATTAAAAGCCTACAGAAAAAATGTCATCAAATGTATTGAGGTTTATGGCGAAATGCACAGATATATTCCAGTACTGGCAAAGTGGGCCGGCTTTAGAAAAATCGGAGAAAAAGTAGTTGAACACAGAGCCAGGAAATACGGCGTAACCAAATTCGGATGGAGCAGATTTATCAATGGTTTTTTAGATTTGATGACCATTTTCTTCGTTGGAAAATTCGGTAAAAGACCTATGCATTTTTTCGGACTTTGGGGAACACTTGCTTTCACTTCAGGACTACTGATTTTTGTATATCTTACCATATCCAAGTTTTTCTTTGATGTTACAGGAATGACAGAGCGCCCATTGTTCTTCTTTGCCATATTGGCTATGATCATGGGTACGCAGTTGTTTTTAGCAGGATTCATCGGAGAACTCATATCACGCAGTTCGGTGGAAAGAAACAACTATCTCATTGAAAAAAAGTCAGGATTGTAATCAAATGAATCACCTTTAACAGATCCAATCATTCTTGAATACTTCTGCTAAAAATATTTTTATAATTGGTCCCGCTCATCCGCTCAGAGGAGGTTTGGCATCCTATAATGAAAGATTGGCCAGGGCATTTCAGCAATCAGGACACCAGGTTAAAATTTACACATTTTCATTGCAGTATCCGGGATTTCTTTTTCCGGGCACCACACAATTTTCATCAGAACCTACCCCCACTGATATAGAAATTAATATTTCAATCAATTCGATCAATCCAATCAATTGGATTCGTATCGGCAAAAAAATACAAAAAGAAAAGCCTGACCTCATTGTTGTACGATATTGGCTGCCCTTTATGGGCCCTTGCCTCGGAACAATACTAAGAATAGTAAAAAAAAATAAACATACCAAAATTGTATGCATTGCGGATAATATCATACCACATGAAAAAAGAATTGGAGACAATGCATTCACAAAATACTTTGTAAAGCCGATAGATGGTTTCATAACCATGAGTCA
>CANFOP010000177.1 GCA_947448685.1 Chitinophagaceae bacterium
AAACCCGCTTTGGCAACCGCTTCCTCCGGTCACTACACCACTTCCACCTGATCGGTTGTCCCTTACCGTTAGTCTGAACTTCATTGCTCTTGCAACAGTTGGCAATGTTTCTCCTTTCATATTTCCCATAGTAGTATTGGCAGGAACTGCAGGCAGGTAGTTGGCAATAATTCTTGCAATATCAGGGAATGTTCTGCTTCCGGTTGTTTTTGGAATTCTTGATTTGAAAAGTGGCGCAGTTGCACTTGTTGCTCCATTGTTCCAGGCGCCTGCAGTTCCTAAATCCCATTCTTCCCAGCAATATGTCAATGCATCTCCATCTGCATCGGTTGCAGTAGAATTGAGCGTAAATGGTGTTTTTAGTGGAATATTAACATTGTTATTCGACATTGCTGTTATTACAGGTAATGTATTGCCTGTTGCTGTTGCAACTTTACAAGATGATCCGCCTCCTTGTAAATAATTGCTGATTTCATCAAAACTGATGCTGTGAAAAAATGGATCGCTGTGCAATTGTATATCATCATTTCCACAGATTCCGGCATAAGCCATAATGGTCGTGCCACTGCCAACTTCATAAGCAGTGCTGGCATTTCTGTTGCCACCGCCACAATTGGATGTTGTACTGTTAAATGTATGATTACCGCCAAACTGATGCCCCATTTCATGAGCAACATAATCAATATCATAATTGTCTCCAACAGGAGATGGGCTGCCTGTAATTCCACTGGCCTTTTGGGAATTTTGACAGACAGCTCCCAATTGAGCCAATCCTCCGCCTCCGGTGCTGAATGTATGTCCTATATCAAAATTGGCAGATCCGATTCTGTTGGTAATTTGAGTTTGACTTTCATTGATTAATGTGTTAGCATTGTTGTTTCCATTGAACGGATCAGTTGCAGCATTTAAAAATTCAATCAGATTATTATTCGCTACGAGAATCAATCTAACCGAAATTTCATTTTCGTACACTCCATCTACTCTGTTGACAGATGTAACGATGGCAGCATGTAACAAACTTGCAGTAGTTCCTCCTACAGCAACAGCGTATTCTCCCGTACAAGCAACTGCCAGTCTATATGAATACAACTGAGTTCCTCTGCAAGGCCCTGCTGCTAAAATATTATTGTTTCTGTTTAGAGGATTTTCGTTTACTCCGCAAAAAAAACCTGATTGTCTGATATTGTCTTTTGTATAATAACTGATGCAGTATTGATTGGTGCCTCTTGCATATGGATCAATGTAAATATTTCCATTAACAGAAAGAATTTGAGCATGAAATCCAAACGGTGTCAAATCAAATCTTATTGTAGCATATGGGTCATCCATTCCCTGACCCGCAAATGTTTTTATTTCCGGAAATTTTGCTTCCAAAGCAGGAGATTGGATACTGCTTTCCCATACTCTGAAATGACCTACAGAGCCATCCGGCATCGGTAATTCAAGTATGGGGCAATTATTTCTTGTATTGATAACATCTTTTTCATGAGGTAAAGACCAAAGAAAATCACGCAATGATGTGATATCAACTTTTGTAAGATCATACTTGACGGGCTTGATTTTTCTTTCCAATCCTCTCTGATTGATATCAGCTTCATTGAATTTAGAAAAATAATTAGTTTGTGCTTTGCTTGAAAATGTCACAACAAAAGCGCAAAAGGAAAAAAATAAATATTTCATTGGATTGATCATTTAAAATGATTTGAATGGATGATGTGTTGAATTTTTTTAGTTAAATATTCAGCATTTATTCACTTGGAAAAGTGAATTTTGACTAATTTCAAAAATAAGTACTTATTGACAATTGTTTCTTATCGGGGTTCTTTTTTATTTCTATAGGTTCTTAATATGTGAGAAAGAATTGCAATATTTATATTTTTATTTCAAAGATCAGATTATGACAGGGCATAAACTTACAGTAGTACATTAAACAATTGACTATGTAAATCAAGTCGATGGTTTTCAAATATTAATGTTTGTTATAAATATAAGTATGATAAATATTGAAGGTGTTGACTACTTTTGCATTTGAAAACATAAAAATGATGAGCAACGATTTTAATAAAAATGAAGATGCCAACAAGATGGCATGGAGTCATGTAAGGCAAAAACTTGACATAATTCAAGAAGGTGGGGGCAAAAAAGCGGCTCAAAAGCAAAAAGAAAGAAATAAACTGACAGCAAGACAACGAATCAGTTATTTGATTGATGATGATAAACCTTTTATTGAAATAGGTGCATTTGCAGGATACGAAATGTATGAAGAGCATGGTGGTTGTCCGGCAGGAGGAACAGTCAGCGGAATAGGATATATAAAAGGACGACAATGCATAATTGTTGCCAACGACCAAACTGTAAAAGCAGGAGCATGGTTTCCCATAACTGGAAAGAAAAATCTTCGTATGCAAGAAATTGCCATGGAGAATAAATTGCCTGTTGTTTATATAGTAGACAGTGCCGGTGTTTATCTACCCATGCAGGATGAGATTTTTCCGGATAAAGAACATTTTGGAAGGATTTTCAGAAACAATGCTAAAATGAGTGCTATGGGAATTACTCAGATTGCAGCAGTGATGGGGGCATGTGTAGCTGGCGGTGCATATTTGCCAATTATGAGTGATGAAACCCTTATGGTTGAAAATGCGGGGTCAATATTTTTAGCAGGTCCTTATTTGGTAAAAGCTGCCATTGGTGAAGATATTGATGCCGAAACCTTGGGAGGGGCAGTAACACATACCGAGATGTCGGGTATTGCAGATTATAAGTTTAAAACGGAAGAGGAATGTTTAGATCAGGTAAAAAAAATAATAGAAAAACTTGGTCCTGCCGAAAAAGCTGGATTCAATAGAATAAACGTTGTTAAGCCTTCTAAAAATACCAATGATATTTACGGCATTATGAGTGAAGGTAATACCAAGCCGTATGATATGCTCGATATCATAGATTGTTTGGTTGATGAAAATAGTTTTGATGAGTTTAAAAAAGATTATGGTAAAACCATTGTTTGCGGATATGCCCGAATTGATGGCTGGGCTGTGGGTATAGTAGCCAATCAGCGACT
>CANFOP010000178.1 GCA_947448685.1 Chitinophagaceae bacterium
AAGGTCTTTAAGCATTTTTTCTTTTCATTATAATTCCTGAAATAATACAAGCAATGAAAACAGCTATTGCTGCCATTAAATAATGCATTTCTTTTGAAGAATACATGGAAACAACACTACATATAGCGCTCAAAATTCCAGCAATGATGCTAAAAATATTTTTAGTAATTCCTCCTACAATATATACTGTTACCCCCAATAACAAAGGGAAAATAATGATTGAATAATTATACATGATATACAATGAATGTATCAAGGTAAAGGCATAAAGCATAGCAAATCCTGTGAAAGCAAATAAATAAACCTTTTCATGATTAGAAACAACCTTTAATTCTGCTTCCTTATTTTTTTTCTTTTGTAACAATGAGAGTATGCCGCCAATTGGAAATAAAATCCATGAGTAATTACCAAAGAAATAATTGTTTGAAATCAAATTGGCATTGATGAGATAACCCAGAAAAAAGTACATAAAAAGCAGAACTCCCCATAGGATGTAATAAAAATAAGCGTCGGTTTTTTCTATTTTGGCTTCTTGAATTGCTTGCTCTATCGTTTTAATGGAAGACTCAAAGTTATTCATTATTTGTTTTTTAAATTCAAATATAAACTAGTTTATAAAATAAAACAAAATAATTACCAATAATTCAAAGAATGAATTCATCCCGGTATTAAAGATTAATCTGTAAACAACAAAATAATGAAATAAAAAAAATCCCGACTGAAAATTCAACCGGGATTAATATGAATATCTGAAAGTTACTATTCAGCTTTTGGTTCTTCAGTTTTTCCTTCTGATGAAGTATCACTTCCGTCCATTTTTGCTTTTAGTCCTGCCAAAACACCTAAATCACCCAAAGTAGCTTTTTCTACTTTTGCCTGAATATTCTTCACGGCTTTTTTGGTTTGTTCTGCTTCGGCTTTCTTTTCTTTTAATTCAGATTGTTTTTCTTCTTCCTTCTCTTGTTCCCAAAGACGCGTATGACTTAAAACAATGCGCTTGTCGTTGCGATCGAATTCAATTACCATGAATTGAGCAACTTCGTCAGCAGTAATCATTTTTTCATCTGCCTTCATCAAATGACGAGCTGGAGCATATCCTTCCAATCCATAAGGCAACTGGATAACAGCACCTTTTTCATCTCTTTTAACAACGGTACCTTCATGAATGGATCCGATAGTGAAAACACTCTCCAGTGAGTTCCAAGGATCTTCTTCAATTTGTTTATGTCCTAATTGAAGTTTGCGTCCTTCTTTATCGATACTCATGATGATCACCTCAATTTCTTTTCCAACTTTCGTGTATTCGTTAGGGTTATTGAAGCGTTTCAACCAGCTGAGATCACTGATGTGGATCATCCCGCCGATACCGGTAGATAATTCAACAAACACACCATACGGAGTGATGTTCTTTACAGTACCCATATGACGGCTGTTTGCAGGGAATCTTTCATCAATGTTATTCCAAGGATCTTCAGTCATTTGCTTGATGGAAAGGCTCATCTTACGTGTTTCTTTGTCAAGTGTTACAACTTTGGCTTCATGTTCGTCGCCTAATTTGAAGAATTCTTTTGCATTGATAGGAGTGTTGGCCCAAGTGATTTCACTAACGTGAACCAATCCTTCCACACCAGGCATTATTTCCAGGAACGCACCGTAATCTTCGATGTTGACTACTTTACCTTTAATGATTTCCCCTTCTTTCAGGTTTTCAGTTAATGTATCCCAAGGATGAGGAGTTAATTGCTTTAAACCTAAGCTGATACGTTTTTTATCATCATCAAAATCAAGAACAACTACATTCAACTTCTGATCTAATTTCAATACTTCAGAAGGATGGTTGATTCTACCCCATGAAATATCAGTTATGTAAAGAAGTCCATCCAAACCACCTAAATCAAGGAATGCTCCGAAGTCAGTGATATTTTTGATAGTACCTTCCAATACTTGTCCTTTCTCCAATTTGCCGATGATTTCAGCTCTTTGAGCTTCGATATCGCTTTCAATAAGTGCTTTATGAGAAACAACGGCATTTTTAATGGTCTCATTGATTTTAACCACTTTGAATTCCATTGTTTTTCCAACGAATTGATCATAATCAGTAACAGGCTTCACGTCAATTTGAGAACCTGGTAAGAAAGTTTCCATTCCAAATACATCTACAATCAAACCACCTTTTGTTTTGCTGGTAACAAGTCCCGTAACGATTTCTCCGGTTTTGTTAACTTCAACAATTCTTTCCCATGCTCTGGTAATTCTGGCAGATTTACGACTCAAATGCAAATTGCCTTCTCTGTCTTCTTTTTCCACCACCATTACTTCGATTACATCTCCTACTTTGATGCCACCTGGAATGTCTCTGAACTCATTCAATGAGACCAAGCCATCACTTTTGAAACCAATGTTTACAACTGCATCGGTTTTTGTCAATGATTCAATAGTCGCTTGAATCATCTCGCCATCGTTGATTTGTTTGAAAGTGTTGTCATACACAGAATCGTATTTTGCTTTTTCTTCTTTAGAATAAGCAACTACATTGCGTTTGTCACGGCTCCAATCAAAATCATCGTGAGCGGTTTCTACAACAGGCGTTTTTTCAGCCTTTGCTGTAACAGGTTCGTTTGGTGTCGCAGTAGCTTCTACTTCTGATGAAGACATTGGCTCCTGTTCATCTGCGTTTAGTTGTTTAATAATATTGAATGACATAAAATAAATCCCGTGGTTTTTTAACGGGGCTGCAAATGTAGGCATTTATATCGTTAAAAACTAGTAAGAATGCAATATTTAGTGGGTTTTTATCATGAAATTTTAGCCTTTTTTTACTTTAGATATTACTAATAATGATAAAATTCAGATGTATTTACTTGATTTTTATGAACTTCTGCATATTTCATTTTAAAAATCCTCCATTTTTTCCGAAATTTGCGTAATAAATAAATTGTACATGTCAATTGAAATCAAAGTTCCAACGGTAGGGGAAAGCATTAATGAAGTAACCCTTGTAAAATGGCTTAAAAATGACGGAGCCTGGGCAGAC
>CANFOP010000179.1 GCA_947448685.1 Chitinophagaceae bacterium
GCTAAAGTATCCCTCACCACAATATAGAAAGTAGTTGAACCTGTAATATATGGGTGATAAACCAATGAGTCTTTATACAGAGGTCTTGGAGTGGTTGAACTAGTATAAATATCAAAAACTTGATCGTTTCCTAGAGGAGCAGTAGAGAAAATATTAGATAACCCAGGACCGCATCTTGGTACAGCTTGAATTGTACTTGGTACAGTTGGAATTGCTTTAACTAATAAAGTAATCATTACACTATCACTTTCAAGACAACCAAGTTTTTGAGTTACATAATATGTTTGATTGCCTGCTACAGATGTGTTTGGATAAAACGGACTACCTACATAAACCGGAAGAGAGCCAGCCGGGTTAGCAAAATTATACCATTGATAGGTGGAATTGAAAAAACCCTGAGCTCTTAAAGTATCGCGAATATTCTGACAGAATGAAACAGTATCTGGTAATTGAGGTGCGATAGATGAAGTGACTACCGGTGGAGGGATTGTTTTATTAACTCTTATTGTGTCACTGCCGTATTCAAACTCTAAAGGATTGGTAGGAGATTGGTATTTAGTCTTGATGATATAAATATCATTACCAGCTGTTGTACTTGGGTTACAAATATTGTTGAAAGTTACTTTTAGCGTAATCGGATCTATACTTGTAGTATCTCCCACAGACATGAGATTCCCCAATGTATCATACAGTTCAACACTTCTGAATAATGAAGGGCCATCTTTTGGAACAAATCGCCAACTCTCGTTCATGCCAATGGTTCCCCAGGCAGGATCTGTAGCTCTTCTGCCAGGTGCCATGATGCCTTTGGTTTTTGCATAGTTTTGCATTCCCACCATGGATCTGCCTTGATTCCAAGTTGCACATTGTTGCATGTCGTTGATAAATACTTCAACTACATTTACTCCTTCATATAATACGATTTGGTGCGTATTTTGAAAAAGAGTATTACAGCTAAAAAGTGGAACTTTATAATAACTGATAACAAGTCTTCTGTGAGGAGCTGTTCCTACAACCTGGTATTTTATCTTTCTGTTAGGTGAAACATTGGAAAGATCTCTGTTGTCCAAATCGTGATAGGGACCCATGATGATTGCTCTGTCATAAAAGGTGCTAGGAAGATTTTGAGGAGTACCACCATTTATAATATTCCAGTGCGAAAACTGACCGGCTTTTGTTACGTCAAATGAAATAAAACCATTTCCACTTATAATCAATGAGTCGAAATTTGTACCATAAAAACTGAATGGAAAAGTAATAGGAAATTTCCCTGAATATATATCATCAGTGGTAATAGATGCTGAAGGCCCTGGTGTACTGGATTCAACATACGGTATGAAGCAACCCTCCGTTGCACTCAAGGAAACTACTTGATAGTCGGTTGTTTGAGTTCTGATGTTGGGGATTTTTGTTATCAGGTTAATACAGGAATTGAATGAACAAACTGTAGTGTCTTTGGCACATTTGAACGAAAAACCCTGTCCAAATGATGTAATTGAAATACTTGCAAAAACTACGAGTAGTAGAGAGATTTTTCTCATTGATCAGATTTTAAAGAAATAATTATAATAAAAAAATAATTTAGACTTGCAATACAATTAATTATTAACTGTTATTTAAAGATAAATTACGCTTAAAGATAAAAAAAAATAGCAACTTTTTAACTCTTTTTTAAAGCATGAATATATTTAAACATTTCAATATACAATATTATTGCTTTACAACTAATTATAAGCTGACTATTGACTGATTCATTTACAACTGTTTTCGTTGCCTGTCAAGTGATTCAAAGTAATTCAAATTCAATTATTTCAATTGTAAAACAGGCAATACAATGCTGCTGACATTATTCAAATCGTGATGAATCTTGATAAATTCTTTTTTAAAATCTGTTTCATCAGCGGCTGGTATTTTCATGAACTGTTGAGGATTTTTATCAATTAAAGGGAACCAGGAGCTTTGAATTTGAATCATTATTTTGTGTCCTTTTTTAAATGTATGCGCCACATCATTTAATTTAAAATTTACGGACGTAATTTTATTAGGATCAAAAGGTTCGGGATTTTTTAAACTGTTCCTGAATTTCCCCCTCATCACATCAGCTCTTACCAATCGCTGATATCCTGCCATTTGAAATCCTTTTGGAGCATTTTTGAAATTCGTTTCATTATCCGGCAACACATCTATAAGTTTTACAATAAAATCAGCATCAGTACCGGTAATGCTTACACGAAGATCTGATATTATATTCCCGGTAATGGTGATGTCATTTTTAAGCGATTCTGTTTCAAAACTGATAACATCGGGTCTGCTGAACGCAAATCGTTGGTCTTCACTCATGTAATCATTATTTCGGTAGCCATAAATTCCGGCAGTATAGGGTACCGGTTTATTTGGGTCACTTATATATTCATCAAAAGAATTCAAAGAACTGTCTTTGATGGTGGATAATTTACCGTTTCCATTTAAATAAAAAGAAGTAGGAATTATGTTCATTGGAGGCCATGATGAATAGGATGTCCATTTGTTGGTGCCTGTTTCAAATACTGTAGCCTCATTCAAATCAAAGGTGTCGTCGTTTTTTAGATAGTAATGAAAGAATTTCGTTTCAATGGAATCTTGGAATGTCTTGCTGGTATTGCTTTTGAAGTCATGTGAAGCATATTGCTTCCATTCTGCAGATTCCCATGCACCATGAGTCCATGGACCCATGACAAGTTTGCATTGATTATTTTTTTCTCCTTTTTCAATGGCTTCATAAGTGTGTAAAGTGCCAAACAGATCTTCCGCATCAAACCATCCACCAACTATTAAAACTGGTATTTTTATATTTTTAAGATATTGTCTTATATTTCTTGCCTTCCAGTAATCATCATACGTATCATGTTCCAGGTATTCGTTCCATATGTTACATTCACGATTAAAATATTTTTTTGATTGAGTATTTTTTATAGGACCCAATTGATTGAAAAATGCATAAGCGTCTTTAGTGCTGTAATTGAATACACCTGATTCATAATCTTTAACAGGCCC
>CANFOP010000180.1 GCA_947448685.1 Chitinophagaceae bacterium
AGACCAGTTAGAGCCCATCATGACAAATAGTGAAAATATTATACAATTTGGGCCGAATGCTTACGCAAAACCTGCCACTGGATTGAATATTTTGAGAGAAACAATTATGGGAAGAGAAAACTTTGACTATGCATTCAAAGAGTATTGTAAAAGATGGGCTTTCAAACATCCGACTCCTGCAGATTTTTTTCGTACCATGGAAGATGCCAGTGCAGAAGACCTGGATTGGTTTTGGAGAGGATGGTTCTATAATACAGATCCTGTTGACATTTCACTGGATAGTGTAAAGTGGTCAGTGGTAAACAAAGATGTTACAGAATCCTCTTCAACAGAAGCAAAAACCAGCACTATTCCTGTAGCCAAACCAATTCAAAACAGTTTCGATGACATTTCAAAAATAAGAAACAGAGAAGATAAAAATATCGTATTTGCAACAGATGCAGATACTAGTTTAAGAGACTTCTACTGGAGATACGACAGAGGTTTGGTAAAGGTTGACACCACTTCATTTGTTATAAATACACCGGCATCGGTTAATGACAATATTTTTTCAATGGAGGAAAAGGTTAAGATTGCCGGGGAAAAAAGATTGTATGAATTGTCCTTCAGTAATAAAGGCGGATTGGTTATGCCCATTATCATAGAATGGACCTTTAAAGATGGCAGCAAGGAAGTAAATAGAATTGGTGTGAATGTTTGGCGAAAGAATGAAAACAAAGTTGTAAAAACATTCCTTAAAGAAAAAGAAGTTGTATCTGTAAAACTTGATCCATACAGAGAAACTGCCGATATAGATGAAAAAAACAATCAATGGCCTGTAACGCAGGAACCAAGTAAGTTTCAACTGTTCAAAGCAAAGACAAATTCACCAAGAGGAAGCACAGGTGGCAAAAACCCGATGCAAAAAGAAATTCAGTAGTACAATTTATTATTGATTTAATAAGAAGTCTGACCATCACGCAGAGCGCCCTTTTTGCCTCTGTTCTTTTTTTCCCATTCAAGCATTTCGGGGGTTTTATCTATTTTTTTGGGCTTTTCGTTTGCTACTGATTTTTGAGGTTCGTCCGGTAGAATTAAAACATTTCTGTCCCAATTTTCAGTTTTGACCAAGGCTCCTGTTTCAGGATTATAATATTTCCATTTGCCATCTTTAACGCTGTAGGGCTGAGATTTCACGATTTTGAAACTTACAATTTCACCATTGCCTGTTCCATAAATTGGGATGGTATCGTAGGGAGCATCGGGATTATAAGCCCTCCAATTTTCAACTCTTTCCAAACGACCTAAATAATCAAAATATTTTTGAACGCCTGCTTTTCCTCCAAGTATATAATACTCCAGTCCTATTAAATCCCCTACTGTACTATATTTTCTCCACACGCCATCTTTTTCTCCATTAACAAATTCTCCTTCCTCTACATAACCCGGTTCTCCTCTCAATTCAGGTACATCAATAACCCATTTGCCTATTTTTTTTCCTTTGGCATTTATCTTGTTTAATGTATCACCATTTTCCGAAATTGTAATTTTTTGTGCAATAACAGTATTTGAAATCAACAAACAAAAAAACGGAGATGAAAGAAAACATAACAAAAGCGTATGTCTACAAAATGAAAATCTAACATTATCAATAACGGATTGAAATCTATCATAGAAATCTTTGAAGATTTGACATGTGATTTTACGTATTGAAAAATTTAAAAACGAAAATATGTTCATAAATAAAATAGATTATGATGTAAAAAATAAAAATGAAGTTGGATTTTAATCATTTACTTTACGTTCAAATTTACTGAATTTGCTTTTTATTACCTGTTAAAACCATCAGAAATGAAGGACTTTAAGAAATACTATAAGATAAACACTCCTGCAGAAATTTTATACAGCGCACTTACCAATGCGGCTACCATTCAGTTATGGACAGGAGAATCAGCAATCATGGAGCCAATAGAAGGTACAGAATTTTCACTTTGGGAAGAAAGTATAGTAGGTAAAAACTTGCTTTTTGAACCTGGAAAAAAAATAGTTCAGGAATGGTATTTTGGAGAACAAGAAGACCCTTCAATAGTCACCATTATACTTCATGAGGAAAAAGAAAAAACATCTGTAGAACTCAGACATACAAATATTCCGGATGAAATTTTTGAAAATATAGTAAGCGGATGGAATGAGAACTACTTTGGCGCTTTAATGGATTTTTATTCAGAATGATTTTTTATTTCACTTCAATTTTCAGCATACTGTTGCCTTCCAGAAAAGCTTCCAATTCGTCCCCTACCGAACATTCACCCACTCCTGCAGGAGTTCCTGTAAAGATAACATCCCCAATATTCAATGAAAAATACTGAGATATATTAGAAACCAATCGATCAAAACTAAAAATCATATCTCCCGAATTTCCTTTTTGTACGGTTTCACGATTTTTGACGAAATGAAATTGTACGTTTTTCTTGTTAAACCCTGGTGCAATATCAACAAACTTTCCAAAAGCGGCGGAATTGTCAAAAGCCTTTGCCTTTTCCCAGGGAAGACCTTGCTTTTTCAATTCATTTTGTATATCTCTTGCTGTAAAATCAATTCCTACAGTAATTCCATTATAATAATTGGAGGCATGTCTTTCCTGAATATATTTTCCGTTTTTGCAAATACGTAAAACCAATTCACATTCATAATGCAATTCATTGGTAAATTCAGGATAGTAAAAAGGGGCATGGGCCTGGTATAAAGCACTCTTGGGCTTCATGAATATTACAGGCTCTGTAGGAATTTCATTTCCCAATTCCTTGGCATGATCTATATAATTTCTTCCAATGCAAATTATCTTCATATCAGTTTTTTAATTGGGTCGGGGACTATTAAATCAAAAGTAATGATTTAGAATTAAAAAACAATATTCCTCATAGAATTATTGGGAAAGGAAATATATCAACTGAAGCATGTATCAAATCACACACTGCGAATTGTTAAATAAAGTCATGGTTTTATCAATACCTATGGAAGCAAAACTTTC
>CANFOP010000181.1 GCA_947448685.1 Chitinophagaceae bacterium
CCATTTCTCATTTTCAAAATGGCATCTTGATCTAATGGACGGTCTACAGTAACAATATATTCTTTCTCGTGACCATTTCCCGCCCGAAGAATTTTATTGACTATATCACCGTCATTTGTCAAAAAAATCAACCCATCTGATAGTTTATCCAATCTTCCAATTGGGAAAATCCGTGATTTGTAATTGATAAAGTCTATGATATTGTTCTTATCTTTTCTGTCAGTAGTGCAAGTAATTCCTTTGGGCTTGTTAAAAGCCATGTAAATGGTTGATTTCTTTTTTCTGATAGGCTCCCCGTCTATTCTTACATCATCGCCTTCTTTTACACGATTGCCTTTTTGGGCGTCTTGTCCATTAATGGTCACTCTGCATTGTTCAATATACTTATCTGCTTCTCGCCTGCTGCAAAAGCCGGAATCACTGATGTATTTGTTTAAACTGATGTCCAATTTATTCTGTTTGCATTATAAAAAAAGCCATCTTTAAAAAAGACAGCTTTGGTTTGCTATTCATTATAAAATATTATTCTGAATCTGGTTTAGAATCTCCTTCTGTTTTCTTTTCAACTAATTTGCCCAACTCCGAGCCTTTCTTTTTATTTTGTTGTGCCTTAGGAGCGAACATTACCAACATTCTTTTACCTTCCATTTTAGGAAGTCCTTCCAATGCACCAACATCCTTCAATCTGTCTGCAAACTTCAATAACAACAACTCTCCTCTCTCCTTAAACATGATGGCTCTTCCTTTGAACTGCACATGTGCTTTTACTTTATCACCATCTGTAAGAAATTTTTCTGCATGTTTTACTTTGAATTCAAAATCATGATCATCCGTATTGGGAGTAAAACGAATTTCCTTTACCTCGCTGGTTTTGGATTTCGCCTTCATCTCCTTTTTCTTTTTCTTTTCGTCGTAAAGAAATTTATTGTAGTCTATAATCTTACAAACTGGGGGATTGGCACCGGGCGAAATTTCTACTAAATCCAATTGTTGTGACTGAGCAATTTTTAATGCTTCTGCTGTTGCGAAAACTCCAGGTTCTACATTGTCTCCTACAAGTCTAACTTCAGGAACTTTTATCATGTAGTTGGTTCTATGCTCTTGTTGTTGCTCTTTTTTAAAACGAGGATTAAATGCGCCTCTGGGTGGTCTTGGTGGAAATGCCATTTATTTGTTTTGGTTTACAATATTTATTTTCAGCTCAAATTTACATTCAAATTACGTTATTCTCCTTTTCTTTCTGAAATTTCTGCTGAAATTTCTTTAATAAATTCCTGCAATGGTTTCACACCCATGTCTCCTTTGCCCTGACGACGAATGGCTACTTTACCTTCATTCATTTCCTTTTCCCCAATTACAAGCATGTAGGGCACTTTCAACATTTCTGTGTCCCTGATTTTTTTTCCAATTTTTTCATTGCGTTCGTCTATTTCTGCTCTAATGCCGGATTTTTTCAAATCCTGCAAAATAACTTCGGCATAATCCATGAATTTATCACTGATAGGCAATATTTTGACTTGCAATGGCGCAATCCATGTTGGAAACTTGCCTGCATAATGTTCCAACAAGAAACCAATAAATCTTTCATGTGTTCCTAAAGGTGCCCTGTGAATAATCAATGGTACTTCGGGTTGGTTGTCCTTGTTAGTAAAACTCAACTTAAATCTGCGTCCCTGGGCAAAATCAACCTGATTGGTAGCCAATGTGAATTCTCTGCCAATGGCACTCCAAATTTGAACATCAATTTTAGGCCCGTAAAAAGCCCCTTCGCCCTTTACTTCAACAAAAGGAACACCTGTTTCAATTAATACTTTTCTTACAAGATCTTCTGTTTCGAGCCATAATTCTGGTTCATTAATATACTTCTGACCAAGTTTTTCTGGGTCATGTAATGACAATCGCATCACATATTTCTCTATGCCAAATATTTTAAAATACTTGAGATACATTTCATTTACTGACCTGAATTCTTGTGCAAACTGTTCTTTAGTACAGTATATGTGGGCATCGTTCATGTGCAAACATCTTACCCTCATCAAGCCAAATAATTCACCACTTTGCTCATATCGGTAACAAGTTCCATATTCGGCTATACGATATGGTAGATCCTTATAACTTTTAGGTTCTGCGTCAAAGATTTTATGATGATGCGGACAATTCATGGCTTTCAGGTAATATTTTGTACCATCTAACTCCATTGGGGGAAACATACTGTCAGCATAATAAGGTAAATGCCCGCTGGTAAGATACATACTTTCCTTGGCTATATGTGGCGTAACTACTCTTTTGTATCCTGCATCAGTTTCTGTTTCTTTAGCCAGTTTTTCAAGTTCTTCTATGATGATTGTACCATTTGGC
The DNA here is from genome assembly GCA_947448685.1 of Chitinophagaceae bacterium. GTDB lineage: Bacteria > Bacteroidota > Bacteroidia > Chitinophagales > Chitinophagaceae > Ferruginibacter. The sequence goes on from CANFOP010000181.1 coordinate 2,359, forward strand.
ATCCACAAAGGAAGGCCCTGGCCTACATCATCATCCATCGTGAAAATAGAAAGCTCCTTTCCCAATTTTCGATGATCTCTTTTTTTGGCTTCTTCCAACATCAGCAAATACTCATCCAGTTCTTTCTGGTTTGGAAAAGTAACACCATATATTCTGGTTAATTGTTTGTTCTTTTCATCCCCTTTCCAATAGGCTCCGGCAATACTGGTGAGTTTAATTGCCTTAATAAAACCGGTTGATGGTATATGCGGCCCCCTGCATAAATCTGTGAAAGAACCTTGTGTATAAAAGCTTATTTCACCATCTTTTAAGTTGCTGAGTAAATCCAATTTGTATTCATCCCCTTTTTGGGTAAAATAACTAATCGCTTCATCCTTGGGCATTGCTTTTCTGATGTAAGGATTATTTTGTTTGGCAAATTCATTCATCTTCTTTTCTAATACAGCCAAATCATCTTCACTCATTTTTACATCTCCTAAATCAATATCATAATAAAAACCTTTATCAACTGAAGGCCCCACCCAAAATTTAGCATGCGGGAAACTTTCCTGAACAGCTTCTGCCATCAAATGCGCAGAAGAATGCCAAAATGTGGACTTACCTTCGGCATCGTCCCATGTCAATAATTTAAAAGCAGCATCTTC